>JAVBMS010000017.1:0-21036 GCA_031552135.1 Mailhella sp. | reverse complement strand
CACCTGGTTGAAAATGCCTTTCTTCATTTGAAACGATGGCGAGGAATCGCGACCAGATACGCGAAAAATACCGCATCATTTCTGGCCGCGATTCATATCAGGTGCATTTTTCTTTGGGCATCAATCTCGTGACTACACTATCTAAAAAGTCGGCAAAGCGCCGCCACTGCGTTTGCAGCGAAAACGCGCCGCGCGCGTGCGTTTGCACGGCCAGACGCCAGGCGTCCAGCTCCGCAGGCGGAACGCGCAGCAGTTCGCGCAGGGCAGCGGCGAATTCCTCCGGCCCGGCCAGCGGCGGTAAAAGCCAGCGCGCGAATTCCGGCGGCCAGATTTCCGGCACGCCCCCGGCGTTGCGCGCCAGCGGAAACAGCCCGTGCGCCATGGCCTCTTCCAGCGCTATGCCCAGCGGCTCGGCATCCGTGGGCAGCACAAAAATGTCCGCCCGGCGCAGTTCGGCCGCCACGTCGGATGCGAACCCCGCAAAACTGACCGCGTCGCCCAGATCGTATTCCCTGACCAGGGCGCGCAACGGCCCTTCCTGATCGCCCGTACCCACAATCCGTAGCGCAAAGGGCGTTCCCTCGCGGCGCAGCAAGGCGCAGGCCCGGACAAGATCCTCGTGGCGTTTGGGGCGCGTCAGCTGGCTGGTGGTGATAAGCGTGTAGGGCGGGCGGGAAGGGGCGGGCGTTTCCTTTGGCATGAACGTGCCCGGATGCAGGGCGGCAACGCGCGCGCGGCGCAGGTACGGCACATGCCGGACAATGTGCCGCGCGGTGTACTCGCTGCAACAGATGTACGACGGCCGGACAAAAGCGTGGACGCGGCGGCGCAGAAAGGAGTCGGAAAAATCGTGCGGCGCGCCGACATGCACGGTAACGGGAATGCCCGCGAGCCGCGCGGCAATCCCCGCTGTGCGCAAATCTTTGCCAACATTGACGATGAGGTGGGTGATGCCCCGCGCCCGGAATTCGCGGCTGAAAAAAGCGATGGCGCGCGGGCTGAAATCCATGCCAAAATCGACAAGCCCGGCGTACATGCCGTGAGCGCGCGCGCTTTCGATAAAACGCGGATCCCGGCCGTAGATGCCGACGTCATGGCCATCGGCCAAGGCCGCCCGCGCCATGTCGAGGCTCCAGGTTTTTGTGCCGCCCCAGCGTCGCGTGGAAATTACAAAGGCGAGGCGCATACAGCCTCCGGCAAGGATAAAAAAACAGGCTACCTGAGTAGCCTGTAAAATGTCGGCACGATGGGATCAGGATGCGGGAGGCGTCGGCGTTTCCGCCGGAGCCGGCTGGGGCGCGGGAGCTTCCGCCGGAGCCGGTTGAGCCGGAGCGTCCGTCGGAGTTTGCTGCGGAGCCGGAGTTTCCGCCGGGGCGGCGGGCTGTTCCGCCGGAGCGGCCGGAGGCGTGGCCGGAGCCGTTTGGGCGGGCGGCGCAACGTCTTCAAACTGGACGTCCAGCACCGAAGATTCCTTCTGGCGGCCGCTGTTGGTCATGATGTTGTAGCTCATGGACGTAATGATGAACAGCACGGCCAAAAAAGCCGTCAGTTTGACCAGAACGCCGCCGGCGCCCGCGCTGCCGAAAACCGAGCTGTTGCCCGATCCGCCGAAAATGACGCCCATGCCTTCGCGGCCGGCCTGCAACAAAACCAGAACGACCAGAACCAGGCACACGATAACGTGGAGTGTCAATATGGCTGTCTGCACGCGGAACTCCTTCTTCAGGCCGTGACAATGCGCACGAGCGCGTCGGCCTCTAAAGAAGCACCTCCTACCAGCACTCCGTCCACGTTGTCAAGCGCCAGAATGGCGGCCGCGTTATCCGGCTTGACGCTTCCGCCATAGAGCAGCCGCACATTGAGGCCGGTCGGGCCCAAATTTTCCTTGACCAGTTCGCGCGCCAGGGCGTGCGCATCGACAATGTCCGCCAGGCTTGCGGTTTTGCCCGTGCCTATGGCCCACACGGGCTCGTAGGCCACGGCCAGCATGGAAGGATCCAGCGTTTCCCTGAGCCCGGCCAGGCCAAAGCGCAACTGGCGGGCCAGCACGTCGCCCAGCGCGCCGGACTCGCGCTCCGCCAGGCTTTCGCCCACGCACAGCACTACGCGCAGGCCGCGCGAGAGGGCAAAGGCCGTTTTCTGCCCCACAAAAACATCGCTCTCGCCCAGGATGGAGCGCCGCTCCGAATGCCCGGCCAGCGCCCAGGACGCCCCGGAGGCCTGGATCATCTGGGGCGAGATTTCGCCGGTAAACGCGCCTTCGTCGGCGGGATACATGTTCTGCGCGCCCGCAGCCGATCCGGGCAGCGCGCGCAGCGCATCAACCGTGGCCGCAAGCGCGGTAAAGGGCGCGAACACCAGAAGCGAACGGCCCTCCGGGAGCCGCCCACCCAGGCGCCTGGCCACGTTACCGAGCGTGCTCGCGGCTTCCTCGGCGGTTTTATACATCTTCCAGTTGGCGGCGATCAGTTTTTCCATGGCAAGCTCCTGAAGAGGCTTCAGGTTGTAGGGCTAGAGCATTTCAACTTTGAAATGCTCGCGGAACTGAGCATAGCGGGGTTCCGCCGCGAAGCCGGAGTAGCCGCAATTCACTTGCGGCGTAATCGATGCTGTCGCTATCCGTAATGCTCCTGCGTCGCATAACGGCTAGCGCAAGCGACGGCTGAGGCGTGAAACTTAAGCGGTAGAGCATCGTGTCCCGGTTGTGCACCATCTCAAAGTTAAACTGCTCTAAAGGCGATCCAGCAAGCCGTGCAAAAGGGCGGCTGCCTCGCGGATTTTCGGCTCCGGCGGCAAATCGGCCAGCACGCGCTCCATAAGGCCGCTTTCGCGCAGAACGCGGCGTGTGGCGGCAAAACGGATTTCGTGCAGCCAGGTGCCGAGCAGCAGGCGAAAATCGTTCACGTAGCGCAGGTCGGCATAGCGGGCCACACGGCCTTCCATCACGTCCCGCAGCACGGTGGCCGACCATTTGTCCGGCTCGTCCCGCACACTCAGCAGCACGGCGTCCTTTTCCGGCAACGCGCCGCCAAGGTGCTCCACCATGACCCGCAAAATGTCCAGCTTGTCCGCGTCGCGCACGATGTCGGTCACGCGCCGGGCATCCGGCAACAGGGCGGGGGGAAGCGCGTACTTATTATGCAACAAAATTCCGCTTTGCGCCAGCAGGCGAACCGGGCGGCTTTCATCGCTTAAAAACCGTTCGTTTTTGACAACGCCAAGGCCAAGCCGCGCGTGGTTGGCGGAAAGCCCGTCCGCAAACGTGCGGTAGCGCCGGAATTGGGGGAAGCGCCCGCAATCGTGGTACAGGGCGGCCAATATCGCGGCGCGGCGTGCTTCGGGCGCGAGGACGTCGTCCTCCTCCGCCAGCAGGCGCGCGTGCTCGAACACCCGGAGCGAATGCTCCACCTTGAGGCGGAGCGGGGCGTCATCCGTTCCGGTGATATAAGGCGCGGTAAAATCCAGAAAACGCGCCAGATGCGCGTCCCAGTCCGGTTTACCGGCGCTTTTCGGGGTGGGGCTGCCGGGAATTGTTTCGCCCGGCGTCGGTTCGTCGGCCATGCGGGCTTGCGCGGAGGTATGCCAGCCCGGCTCGCGCAAAAGCCCGCGCGGCCCGAACAGAACACGCAAAAAAACGACGATGACGGCCATCACGGCCAGCATGACCGTGTAGCCGCCAAAACGGCCGAGCAAAAATTCTTCCACGCTGTATCCTTGCAGATTCCCAAAACTTTGGCGCGCGAGGCTCATTTCCTCGCAGCATCCGCGTATATGTCTCATGAAAAAGCGCTTACTGTCCAGAAAGGCGGGGACACAGCAAGACCTGTGACGCCCAGCTGTTACGGCATTTCTTGTCTTTTCCCGGCCCTTGCGGCATATTGCCGTTCAGGTGCTGAACACACCTTTATCCACAGGCGGGCCCGCTCGCCGACATGCGCGGGGTTGCTCTTGCTTGGCAAGCGCAACCGTCTCTCTGCGTATGCTGTCGGGAGCGGGCGAATACAATACTTCGCAAGAAGGAATAAGCCCGCCGTCCTGTGGCGGTGTTCAGCTCCCGGCAATTTGCTTTTCGGCAGTTGCCCACCAGCTACGCCGGAGAGCCGCATGGCCGAAACTCCCCCTCCTTGCGACTTCACGCCGCAAAGCGATTTTGCGTCGCAGTTCCGCCGTGTGTTCGAGGCCGCCGGATGCGCAACGCAAGTTGAGCTGGCCGCGTTTCTGGGCATCCGGCAATCTTCCATTTCCGACGCAAAACGCCGCAAGGGCGTACCCTCCGACTGGCTGGTGAAGCTGCTGGAAAAAAAGCGCATCAACCCGGACTGGATCCGTTGCGGCACGGGCGCAAAGCATCTTGTTCCGGCGGATTCCGGGCAAGGGAGGCGGCATGTTGCCCGCATTGTGGAAATCCGCCCGCCGCAGGAATGCTCCGCGCAGGAGCTTGTCAATGAACTGGTGCGGCGCGCGTTGCAAGAAACGGACAGGCGGGCGGCTCCATAAAAATGGAACATACCGTAGAAGAAACACAAAACCCCGCAAAGATAACCTTGCGGGGTTTTGTTGGGTTTTTGAGTGGTGCCCAGAGGGAGACTCGAACTCCCACAGCATTCGCCGCTACCACCTCAAGATAGTGTGTCTACCAGTTCCACCATCTGGGCACAGCCCGTTTGTTTAGCGAAACGCCGGGCGTTTGGCAAGCGTTTTCTTACGCGTACAGCCAGCAGCGCACATGATGCCCCGGCGCGGGCTCGGCAAAGGGCGGGATGTCGGTACAGCGCGCAAAGGCCCGGGGGCAGCGCGGGCAGAACACGCAGCCCTGCGGCCTTGCGCCGGGGGAAGGCACCGTGCCCGGCATAACGGCAAGGCGGCGCTGGTTGCGGTTGGCCATGGTGGGCGCGCAGGCTTGCAGGCCCTGGGCGTACGGATGCAGCGTGTCGGCAAAAAACGCGGCGGCCGGCGCGCGCTCCATCATTTCCCCGGCGTACATCACGCCCACGTCGTCCGCCATTTCGGCCACCACGCCCAAATCGTGGGTGATCAGCAAAAGGCCCATGCCGCTTTCGGCCGTCACCTGATTCAGCAGGCGCAGAATCTGGCCCTGAATGGTCACGTCCAGCGCCGTGGTGGGCTCGTC
Source organism: Mailhella sp. (assembly GCA_031552135.1). Lineage (GTDB taxonomy): Bacteria > Desulfobacterota > Desulfovibrionia > Desulfovibrionales > Desulfovibrionaceae > Mailhella. The sequence goes on along the minus strand of JAVBMS010000017.1, from coordinate 15,905 downwards.
CGCCAGCAGGAGGCGCGGCCCGCAGGCCAGCGCCATGGCAATCATCACACGCTGCCGCATGCCGCCGGAAAGCTGGTGCGGGTAATCGCGCAAACGGCTCTGGGGCGCGGGCAGGCCTACGCGGTGCAAAAGATCCGTGGCCCGCTCCAGCGCTTCGCGCGGGGCAAGCCCAAGATGCGCGACCAGCGGCTCCGCCACCTGATCGCCGATCCGCAGCACGGGGTTGAGCGAGGTCATGGGCTCCTGAAACACCATGCCGATACGCGCGCCGCGGATGGCGTTCATCTCGCTTTCGCGCAGCGTCAGCAGATCCCGCCCCTCAAAGAAAATAGAGCCGGAACGGATGCGGCCCGGCTCGGGCACAAGGCGCAGCAGGGAAAGCGCCGTCATACTCTTGCCGCTGCCCGATTCGCCCACCAGACAGAACACGTGGCCGCCCGGCAGCGAAAAGCTGATGCCCGAAACCACAGGATGCGGCCCCATGGTTACGGTGAGATCGCGCACGTCCAGCAAATCGGGCTGGGGCGCGCCCTGGGCGGGGGAAAGGGCGGCCATGCCTCCGGCTACACCTTGATCAGTTTGTAGTCCAACTGGCCGAGGCCGATGGCCGCGCCGTAGTTGAACTGCACCGGGCCGCGCGATTCGGGCCAGCAGGCGGTGAATTTGTCCACGTTGACGCCGTTGCCCGGCATGGCGCGCAAGCTGACGGCGCCCTGCACCAGATCAAAGCAGGCCTTGTCCAGCGCCACGGGATCCGTGGAGGCCAGAATACCCAAATCCGGCACCAGGGTGGCGTCGCTCCACGGGCAACAGTCACAATCCGGGGTGACGCTGAGCACAAAGTTGATGTAGCAGACGCGCTTCTTTTTACCCAGGGCGGCACCGTAGGCGTACTCGGTGAGGCGCTCCAGAAACGTCACGCGCTCGGAGGACTGATCCAGCCCCACGGCTTTGGGTTCGCACACGGTGACGCATTCGCAGCAGCCGATGCACTTGTTGGGATCCACCTCGGCCTTGCCGCCCTTTTTGACGGTGATGGCCTGCTTGGGACAGACCTTGGCGCATTTGCCGCAGGCGATGCACACGTCGGTATTGACCGAAATTTTGCTGGCGTGCTGCGCCTGTTTGCCGCGCGGCCCGGCGCAGCCCATGGCCAGGTTTTTGATCGCGCCGCCAAAACCCGCCAGTTGATGGCCCTTGAAGTGCGAAAGCACCACCATGGATTCGGCCGACACAATTTCCCGCGCGATATACACTTCTTTAAAGTGCTTTTTGTTGATGACCACGGGGTCGTCGTTCCGCCCGTTGATGCCGTCGGCAATGATCACGGGCGCGTACACCACGGAAGGCGTAAAACCGTGCAGATAGGCGGTGTGCAGGTGATCCACGGCGTTCTGGCGCGAACCGCTGTACAGCGTGTTGGTGTCGGTCAGAAAAGCCTTGCCTCCGGCGGCCTGCACCTTGTCCACCACCTGCCGCACAAAGGTCGGGTTCAGGTGGGTATCGTTGCCGTATTCGCCAAAATGCAGCTTGATGGCCACGGGCGCGTCTTTGACAACGACTTTTTTCAGGCCGACGGCGTCGCAGAGGCGGGCTATTTTCGCAAGCTTGTTGTCCGTGTCGCTGCGGCTTTGCATGTCCGCATAGTAGACTTTGGCTTCCATGGCAGGCTCCTGAAGGAATGAGTTGTGCCTTTATGAACCGTGACGATCAAAATAGCCGCTGACGCTCTCCATGCTCACGACACGCGCCAGGGGAGGAATCTCCGCGCGTTCCAGCCGCTGCCGCAGCCCACTTGTTTCTTCGGGGCTCAGGCCCTGAACGTGCAGTTCCCAAACATCCGGCGCGAGCAGGCGCAGGCGGAAATCCGGCACACGCGGGCGCATGGCTTCAAGCACGTTCCGGATATTCTGTTCCCCTTTCGCCAAAGTTGCAAGCCGCTCCTCCGTGGGGGCCAGGCCATAGGCAAGGCGGGTCAGCAGGCAGGGCCGGGCGGCCTGATCGGGATCGTCCAGGCCGCTCCATCGCGCCGCAAGCCGCACGGCCGCCTTGTCGAATCCGGCTTCCAGCAGGGGCGAGAACACGCCAAGCTCGGCCAGAGCCCGCAGGCCCGGCCGGTAGCCGCGCGTGTCGGAATGCTGCGTGCCGTCGGCCAGCGGCAACGGCGATTCTGCGCGCAGGCGCGCAAACAGCGCGTGTTTGCATGCATAGCAGCGATCCGCGCGGCCCTCGGCCACGGCGGGCAGCGCCAGGGGCGACGCTTCAACGCGCCGGAACGGCAGACCGCGCGCACTGGCCCAGCGGGCGGCGGCTTCGGAATCTTCGGGCGGCACATGCGGCCCGGCAATATGCAGCAAGAGCAACGGCAGCCCCGCGGCTTGCACGGCGTGGGCCGTAAACCGGCTGTCGAGCCCGCCGGAATAGGCCAGAGCCAGACCGTGCGGAGCCTTTTGTTGAAGCAGTACTTGAAGTTTATGGAAAAGCGCTTCGATTTCAGGCAGCACGGGCCTAGCACCCGGCCGTTCCTGCGGTTGGGAAGTCACAATGCGGCCCCGCAGGCCCAAATCGCGCCGTTGGGAGCGTGAGGAAACACTTTGGAGCCGTAGACCAGGGCGCGGCGTTCCACCAGCATGTCCGGCCAGGGGCCGAACTCCGCGCCCAGCGTCTTGAGCAGGGTGATGGCGGTGGGGGTGACGGTTTCGCCCGTGCCGGAAAAACCGCATACCGCGACGTTTTCCAGCAGGGCCAGCACCGCCGGGGCGGGCGCGGGCAAAATGCCGTGAGCGCACATAACGCTGCCGTCCGCCAGCGGCAGGGGCCCGCACACAAAGCGGCCGGGCTTCAGCCGGGCAAACAGCGCGCAGCAGAGGCAGATGTCCACAATGCTGTCCAGCGCGCCCACTTCATGAAAATGCACGCTGTCCACGCTCATGCCGTGCACTTCGGCCTCGGCCCGGGCCAGCAGGGCAAAGGCGCGCAGGGCGTAATCCGCCGCGTCCGGCGCAAGCGCGCTGTGGGCAATGATGTCGCGGATGTCCGCAAACGTGCGGTGAGCATGCTCGTGCGGCAGTTCCACCAGAACGCCCTGGCCCGCGATGCCCTCCACCCGGCGCTGCGTCAGGCGGACGCGAGCGGGCACAGGCAGGCGCAGATTCCGGATCAGGGCGGCCAGGTCATCGTCGTTTGCCCGCGCCAGCGCGGCCAGCCCGGCAAGCATCATGTCGCCCGAAAGGCCGGACAGCGGCCGCACCGTGAGGATGGTTTCAGGAGCGGAATTCATAGCAGGCGCGCCACCCGCGCGGCGGCGCAGGCCGCGCCGTAGCCGTTGTCGATGTTGAGCACGGCCACGCCGGGCGCGCAACTGGCCAGCACACTGGCCAGGGCGGCGCGTCCGCCTTCCGCCACCCCGTAGCCGACCGAGGTGGGCACGGCAAAGAGCGGCTTGGGCGTCAGCCCGCCCAGCACGGAAACCAGCGCCGCGTCCAGGCCCGCGACCACAATGACGATATCGTGCCCGTTGATGGCGCCCAAGCGTTCCATCAGGCGCCAGAGGCCGGCCACGCCCGCGTCTTCGTACACCGTATGCCGGATGCCGAGGTACTGGAGCGTACGCGCGGCTTCCCAGGCCACAAAGCCGTCCGCCGTTCCGGCCGAAACCACAGCCACGGACGCCTTGCCCGATGGCGGCAGCACGTCGCCAAAGGCCGTGCGTGAAAGCGGATCGTAATCCACGCCGGCGCGCACGTCTTCCGGCAAAGCTTCAAATACCGAAGATTCAAGCCGTGTAAAAAGCACGGGCTGCCCGCAGCCCCGGCCAAAGCGGCGCAGCAGATCCTCCACGGCGCGCGGGCTCTTGCCCTGGCAAAAGATCGACTCGGGCAGGCCGATGCGCGCCGCGCGGGCTTCGTCAAACAGAATATCCTGCTTCATGTTTTTTTCCGGAACAGGCGTTCCTGCAATTCCACCACCGTGGTCAGGCCGCCCGCCGTCCCGCCCGCCGGGCACAAAATGGGCTTATAGCCAAGGCGCTGGGCCTGGGTGAGCCGTATGTCGTGCGCGGCCACGGGCCGCACCTGGCCGTTGAGATCCACCTCGCCCCACAGCACCGCGCGCTCCGGCAGCGGAATATCGTAAAACGAGGAGAGCAGGGCCGCCACCAGCGCCAGATCAAGCCCCGGCTCCTGTAAGCGCATCCCGCCGCCCACCTTGGCGTAAATGTCCGCCTGGCCGAAGTTCAGGCGCAGGCGCTTTTCCAGCACGGCGATCAGGAGGTGCAGGCGGTTGACGTCAAAGCCCAGGCCCGTGCGGCGCGGAATAGCCAGATAGCTCTTGGTGGCGAGCGCCTGGATTTCCACGGCAAAGGGGCGCTGGCCATCCACGGCCATGACCACGGCTGTACCGCTGAGCGAGGGGTCGCGCGCGCCCAGAAAAAACGTGGACGGATCTTCCACCACTTCCAGGCCCTTGCGCGCCATCTGAAAAAGCAGCAATTCCTGGTTGGGGCCGAAGCGGTTTTTCAGCACGCGCAGCACGCGGAACATTTCGCGGCGGTCGCCTTCCAGCGAAATAACGGTGTCCACCAGATGTTCCAGCAGGCGCGGCCCGGCCAGCGAGCCGTCCTTGGTCACATGGCCGACGAGGATCAGCGTGGTGTTGCAGCGCTTGCAGGCTTCCACCAGTTCCGTGGCCACGGCCCGCACCTGGCTGACGTTGCCGGGCAGGCCCTCGGCGTTGTCCGAGGCCAGGGTCTGGACGGAGTCCACCACCAGAAGGCGCGGCGCGGCGCGCTCCAGAAAGGCCAGCACGTCTTCCACGCGGCTGGTGGCCACGGCCAGCAGATTGTCGTGCAGAACTTCCAGACGTTCGGCCCGCGCCTTGATCTGGGGCAGCGATTCCTCGCCGCTGGCGTAGACCACGCGGCCCGCCCGGGCTACCGCCCCGGCCAGTTGTAACAGGAGGGTGGACTTGCCGATGCCTGGCTCCCCGCCTACCAGCACCGTCGAGCCCGGCACAAAACCCCGGCCCAGTATCCTGTCCAGCGCGTCAAGCCCGGTTCCGTAGGGAGAATGGCCCTGGTCCGAAACCCGCGCCAGCGGCTGGGGCATTTCCACCGGGGCGGAAACGGCGCGGCGGCGGCCGGATTCCTGCACAATCGCCAGTTCCAGCGTGTTCCATTCGCGGCACGCCGGGCACTGGCCCTTCCATTGGGGAGACCTGGCCCCGCAGGAGGAGCAGACGTATGTTTCTTTTGCCTTGGCCGCCATGATACGCCTCTGGAGCGGATGAACGTGAGGAATGCTCCGGTACGATGCGGCCGTTAATCAAAAATCTGCACGCGCCGGGCGTGGCGTCCGCCTTCAAACGGGGTGGCCAGAAAAACGTCGGCAATGGCGGCGGCCAGCCCCTGGCCGGTCACCCGCTCGCCAAGGCACAGCACGTTGGCGTTGTTGTGGGCGCGGGAGGCCGAGGCGTGGAACTCGCACGCGGCCAGCGCGGCGCGGATGCCGTGCACGCGGTTGGCGGCCATGCTCATGCCGATGCCGGTTCCGCAAATCAGGATGCCAAACGCGTCCGTGTGCGCCAGAATCTGATCCGTGACAGCGCGGGCGCTGTCCGGATAATCGCAGGACGTTGCGCTGGCCGGGCCGAGATCGTGCACGTCGTGCCCGCGGGCGCGCAAGTGCTCGCCCAAAAAACATTTGAGGGAAAAACCGGCGTGATCCGAAGCGATATAGAGGGTGCTCATGATTTCTCCAAAGAAAACAGTTGGATGCGCCGGGCGATTTGCGCCTCGCGCCAGACGGCTTTGGCGGTGTCGGAACGAAGGGTCAGGCGGCGGACAACCCACAGCCATTCGCCGCCCAGAACATACAAGCCCAAAAGCAGGTTGCGCGCCAGCGCGCCGGGCCATGCCGCGTCGATTTTCATGGCCGCACCTCAATCATCCAGGGAATAGACCGGAGTGTCTTCCGGAAGCTGGAAATTCAAATCCGCGGCGCTGAAGGTTTTGGCCGACTGGCGCTCCTTGATCAAGAGCACAAAACGCTGTTCCGGCTTGGCCGTGGTGGCCGCGATGCGGCCCTCAAGGCGGTTCGGCAGGCCTTCCTGGCCGTAGGCGATGCTCAGGTTCCAGCCTTCGCCGGCCCAGCGCACGGGCAGGCCGTCGGGCGAAACATCCAGCTCGGTTTGGCCGCGCGCACTGCGGATGGTGTAGACCACCTGCGCGCTGTTTTGCGTGGAAGGCCGCGAGGAAATGACCGACGGGCGGCCCAGGGCATCGTTGTAGCGGCCATTAAAAAAATCGTTGAGCTGGCCGAGGCTGAGCGGCAGCGGAATGCCCAGGGAGCGCAGTGTCTTGCCGGGCGCGTCGGCTTCCACATAGGCTTTTTTGTCTTGCGGCAGGTAGACCAGCACCATGTCGTCCTCCACATGCACCCTGGCGATGGTGGCGCCCACCCCGGCCTGCACGTCAAGGCGCAGAGGCGGCACGCCGTTGTTCCACCACAGGAAGGTGACGCGGCGGGTGTCGTCGGCCGGGCCGAAGCGCAGGCTGCCGTTGACGACCGAAGGCGCGGGCTGCGGATTATGGGCAAGCAGGGCCTGCCAGCGGGCTTCGCCGGCCTCGGAAAGCGGCGGAGGCGGCGTGGGTTTGGACGCGCAGGCCACGGCCAGGGCGCAGCAAAAAACGCAAAGGAGGGCACGCAATGCTTTCATAAACGATCCAGTTTGGCGCGGATGGCGGCGGCATCGGCCGGGCCGATTTCCAGGGCCTTTTTCCAGCCCTTGGCGGCTTCGTCCCGCAGGCCGACGGCATAGGCGATGTCGCCGTAATGATCCCACATGGTGGCGTCGTAAACCTTTTCCGGCGAAGCCAGGGCGCGGCGTATCGTATCCCAGGCTTCCTGGTTGCGGCCGAGGCGGTAATACACCCAGGCCAGCGAGTCGAGCATGTAATCGGTATTGGGCGCAATATCCACGGCCTTGGTCACAAGTTCCAGCGCGCGGTCAAGATCGCGGTTTTCTTCCGCCAGAGAGTAGCCGATATAGTTGAGGATGTGGGCGCTGTCCGGAAAACGCTCCAGCAACGCTTCCATCTCGCTGAGCGCCTCGGCCTTGCGGCCCTGCAAATCCAGCATAAAGGCGTGGCGGAAGGCCAGATCCCCGTTGTCGGGCTGGGTGCGCAGCAGTTCCGCGGCCACCTGCCGGGCTTCCTGGTATTCCTTGCGGGCCGCCAGCATTTCGACCAGCACGGAGGCGAACTCCGCGTCGGCCGGCGCCAGGGCCAGCCCCTCCCGCGCGACGGCGATGGCCCTTTCCTGCTCGCCGGTGCCGAACAATATCTGGATGCGCAATTTGAGGCTGCGCTCGTAATAGCGGCTGCCGGGCGGAATGGTGTCCAGGATGGCCAGGGCCTTTTTGACGTCCCTTTTGCCTTCAAAAGCGACGGCGGCCTGATAGAACGCAATGACTTCGCCGGGGATGTCGGGCTTTTTGTCCAGCATGTCCAAAAGCGAGGAGGCCAGGTCAAAACGGCCTTCATCCATGAACAGCGAAACGGCGGTCAGCGTGAAGGCAAAGGCGTCGGGCATCCCCGCCACAAAGGCGTAGGCCCGATCGTGGTTGCCCGCCCTGATCAGCACCATGAGCAGCCTGAGCTGGATATCCTGATTGCTTTCGTCGTAGGTGAGCAGCTTTTCGTAAAGCTTGCGCGCCTCGGCGTGGCGCCCGCGCGATTCTTCCAGCATGGCCAGTTCCAGCATGGCTTCCAGAAAATCCGGCGCTTCCGCCAGGGCCGCGCGCAACATGGCGGCGGCTTCGGCCGGCCTGTTGCAGGCCCGCAGCGCCTGGGCGTGGTAGTAGAGGACGGACGGCGCGCGATCGGCCGGGGGCAACTGTTCAAAAATGGCCAAAGCTTCGCGCGGGTGATCGGTTTTAAGATACAAAAGCGCCAGATCCGTGCGCGCCGCAATATTATCGGGATGCGTTTTAACAAAGTCGTTCAGCACGCCAAGAGCGGCGGCCGGGTCGCCGCCGTCGAGCAGCATTTCCGCCAGCATGGCGCGCAGGGGCAAATCGTCGGGCAGGGCGGCCACGGCCTCCTTGAGCAACGCCGCGCCTTCCGTCTCGTGGCGGTTGCCCAGCAGCCAGCCCACGGCGTCGGCGAGCGGCCGGGAGGCGGGGCCCGTGCTCAAAAGTTCGCGCGATGCGGCCAGAAGCGCGGCAACATCGTCGTGACGCATGGCCTGTTCCATTTTAAGATAGGCGTAGGTGCGCTGCGCCCCCTGGCTGGGCACGGCGGAAGGCAGGAACTGCCCGGAGCTGTCGGGAGGCATGGCGGCGCATCCCGCCGCAAGCCACGCAATGCACAGGCAGGGAAGAACAAGACGACAAAAATTACCCATGAAGCATCCAGCGTTCGCGGCATCATGCGCCATGCCGGGCGGGCCGGGAAAATCCGGCCTTGAGAGAGCATTTCAACTTTAATCCGGCTACGGCTCAATCCAGTCTTTGGAAAAATCCTGAATTTCCGACCCCAGGTGGCTCTTCAGCTTGGTCAGCAGCCGGGCCTCCAGTTGGCGGATGCGCTCCCGTGTTACATTGTACTTTTCTCCGATTTCTCGCAAGGTAACCGGATCGTCCGTCAGCAGCCGGTGCTCGAGGATATAGTTTTCCTTTTCGGAAAGCGAGGGCACCAGGTTGCGGATGCCGTCGCGCACCAGGCGGGAAATTTCCTCTTCCGCGTAGCTGTCTTCCAGGCCGGGGCCGAGCGCCGGCAAAAAATCCAGCCGTGACGCTCCGCTTTGTTCGTCGCCCACCGGAATATCAAGCGAAACATCGCCCGCGTCAAGCCGTTGCTGCATTTCCAGCACCTGGGCCTCGGTTACGCCGAGGCGTTCGGAAAGCATGGCCGCGTCGGGATCAAAGCCTTGCGCCACAAGTTTTTGGCGCTCTTTGTTCAAATTGTAAAAAAGTTTGCGCTGGGCCTGGGTTGTCCCAATTTTGACCATGCGCCAGTTGTCCATAATAAATTTTAAAATATACGCCTTGATCCAGAAGGTGGCGTAATAGGAAAATTTGATGCCTTTGTCGGGGTCGAATTTGTTCACCGCCCGCAAGAGGCCGACATTGCCCTCCTGGATAAGATCCAGCACGTTCTGCATCCAGCGGCGCTGAAAATCCATGGCGATCTTCACCACAAGGCGCAGGTGGGAGGAAATGATGCGGAACGCGGCGTCCGTATCCCCCTGATCGCGGACGCGGCGGGCCAGTTCCACTTCTTCCTCGGGGGCCAGCAGCGGAAAACGGCTGATTTCGCGCAGGTACATCTGAAGGCTGTCCCGGGACTGGGGGCTGGGCAGATGGGTGCGCACCGGCGCGGGCAGCACAGCGCCCGCCGGGACAAGATCGATGACCCGCCCCTGGCCGGCGTGGTCGGTCAGCGCAAACGCGGAGGCGAGAGGCATGTCCTCGTCGTCCATCAGTTCCGGATCGGCAAGATCGAGCGCGTCTTCCGGCATGTCCGGCGTTTCCGACGCTTCAAGCTCGTCGTCCTCCCTGTCGGCCGGGTCGTCAACAAGATCCGGGGGCGGAGCGGCCCTGTCCGGGCGGAGGTCTTCCTCGCGCAAGGAAGCGTTGCGAGCGCTGTGCCCGGCGGCGGGCTTGTTTTTTTTCATACGGCAACCTGTGGCGACGGGAGTTTGCACACGGGGGAGGGACAAGCGTCCTGTCGAGTGTCGCACTCTATAGATTAAGGTTGGCCTTTTCAACGATTTTCAGTACACCGGAAGCGACGGACGCGCGACGCCTCGAGCGCCCGCCAAGCCGCAAGGAGTTTGTATGGCCACAATCCGGGAACGACTGGCGCAGCGCGCGCGACTGATTATCGACGGCGCGACCGGCACCATGCTGCAAGCCCACGGCATGCCGCCGGGCAACCCGGCAACGTTCTGCCTGGAACGGCCCGACGTGGTGCGCGCGATACACGGCGCCTATGCGGAGGCCGGAGCGGACATCATCCTCACGGCCACCTTTGGCGGCAGCGCGTTCAAATTGCCGCCCGACATCGACGCCCGCAGCTTCAACAAAACCATGGCCGGACACGCCCGCGCCGTGGCCGACCAAGCGCGCCAGAACGGCCGCGAGGTGTTTGTGGCCGGCGATATCGGCCCTACCGGGCACTTTGTCGCACCGCTTGGCGACGTTGACCCCGCCGGCATGGTGGAGGCTTTGCGCGCCCAGGTGCGCGGCCTGGCGGAGGGCGGGGCGGATCTGATTTTTATCGAGACCCAGTTTGACCTGGCCGAAGCGCGGGCCGCCGTGGCCGCGACGCGCCTGGAATGCGATCTGCCCGTCTTTGTGTCCATGACCTTTGAAGATGGCCTCAGCCTGACCGGCACCACGCCCGAAATTTTTGCGGCCACCATGCGCAACATGGGCGTGGATGCCGTGGGCGTCAACTGCGGGGCCGGGCCGGATCAGATGCTGGCCGTTGTGGAGCGCCTGCTGGCCGCCTGCGATCTGCCCGTTTTTGCCGAGCCCAACGCCGGCCTGCCCGAACTCGTGAACGGCGAAACCGTTTTTCGGCTTGATCCTGAGCTGTTTGCCGAAAAAACCGCGCCGTTTGCGGAACGCGGGGCGTTTGCGCTGGGCGGCTGCTGCGGCACCACGCCCGCGCCTATCGCGGCGCTGCGCCGCCGTGTGGAAGCACGGGCCGGCGCCGCCCCGGCACACCGTGATCAAAACGCTGGCGGCGTCTGCCTGACCACGCGCTCCTCGCTGGTGCGCATCGGCGCAAAAGAGCCCCTCGTGCTGATTGGCGAGCGCATCAACCCCACGGGCAAAAAGGCGCTCAGCGCGGAGTTCGCGGCCGGCCAGGCCGCGCTGGCCCTCACCTATGCGCGGGAGCAGGCGGAACTTGGCACGCGCGTGCTGGACGTGAACGTGGGCGCGCCCGGCGTGCCCGAGGCAAGCTTTTTGCCGGCGCTGGTCAAGGAACTGGTCGCCCGGCACAGCCTGCCTCTGTGCCTTGACTCCTCCAATGCCGACGCCCTGATCGCCGCCGTGCCCTGGCACCCCGGCTCGGCGCTGCTCAATTCCATCAGCGGCGAGCCCGGCCGCCTGGAGAAACTCGCGCCGCTGTGCCGCGTCTGGGGCGCGCCCTTTGTGCTGTTGCCCTTGCAGGGCAAACATCTGCCGGCCACCGCGCACGAGCGCATCGCCATTGTGGAAACGCTGCTGGCCAGACTCGACGCGCTGCGCGTGCCGCGCCACCTTGTGCTGGTGGACGCCCTGGCCCTGACCGCCGCTTCCGACGCCTCGGCCCCGGCGGCCTGCCTCGAAACAATCCGCTGGTGCGCGGAGCACGGTCTGGCCACAACCGTGGGGCTTTCCAATATCTCGTTCGGCCTGCCGGCCCGCGACCTGATCAACGCCGGTTTCCTCGCGCTGGCGGCCGGGGCGGGGCTCAACTCGTGCATCGGCAACCCGGCCAACGTCCGGCTGCGCGAGGCGCTGGACGCGGCCAACCTGCTTTTGGGCCACGACCCCCAGGCGGCGCGCTTTATTGCCGCCTATGCGGACTGGAAGCCCGGCGCCTCCGGCGGCGCGGCGGCGGGCGCAGCGCCGGCCGTTGCCCCGCAAACCCTGGAAGACGCGGTGATCAAGGGCGACAAGGACGGCATCCCGGCCCTGGTGGATCGCGCGCTGGCCGAAGGCGCGGATCCTTTTGTTCTGGTGCGCGAGCGGCTTATTCCGGCCATAACGGAAGTCGGCCAGCGTTACGAGCGCAAGGAGTATTTTTTGCCGCAACTTTTGCGTTCGGCCGAAACCATGCAGACCGCCTTTGCCATGCTGCGCCCGCTCATGGAAAAGGCGGAGGGCGGCCCGGCCAAACCCCGCGTGCTTTTGGCTACGGTGGAGGGTGATATTCACGACATCGGCAAAAATATCGTGGCTCTCCTGCTTGGCAACCACGGCTACGACGTTGTAGATCTGGGCAAGGACGTCAAGGCCGACGACATCGTGGCCGAGGCGGCCCGGCAAAAAGCGTCCATCATCGGCCTTTCGGCCCTGATGACCACCACGATGCCGCGCATGGAAGACACCGTGCGCCTGGTGCGCGAACGCAACCTGCCGTGCCGCGTCATGGTGGGAGGGGCCGTGGTGACGCCGGAATACGCGCAAAGCATCGGCGCCGACGCCTACGCGGCGGATGCGGTGGAGGCCGTACGGCTTGCCGCCCGCCTGCTGGACTCCTGATTTCCTGTTTGCGAGGTTTGCATGAAACGCGCGATGACTTTTTTGGCGCTGTGCGCCCTGTGTGTTCTGGCGCTGACGGCGGGCCCGGCCAGGGCCGAAACCCCGGAAATCTCCACCCGCCAGTTGCTGGACACCATTGCCTCGGCCAAGGGCAAAGTGGTGGTGATCAATTTTTTCGCGGCGTTTTGCCCGCCCTGCCGCAAGGAAATCCCCGGCCTGATCCGCATCCGGGACGGCTTCTCGCCGGATGACGTGATCATGATCGGCGTGTCGGTGGACCCGGATCGGGAAGCCATGGAAAGCTTCATCGCCAAAAATGCATTCAACTATCCCGTATTCCACGGTAATGAAGAACTGGCCTATGCCTTCCGCGTGGATGCTATTCCACACAATCTTGTCTACGACCGCCAGGGCAAAATCGTGCTCAACGAGCCGGGTTATGTGCCGGAAGGGCGCCTGAGCGCCATGCTCCGCCAGTGGATGCAAGCGCCATGAGCGATCTTGCCGTCGGCGGCATGCGGCTGCGCGTGCTGTATTCTGAAGAAACCATCCGCCAGCGCGTACGCGAATTGGCCGCGGCCATTGACGAAACCTACGGCGACGAGCCGCTGGTCGCCATTTGCGTGCTCAAGGGGGCCTTCCTGTTCTTCGGCGATCTGATACGCGCCCTGAAGCACAGGCCGGAAATCGACTTCGTGCGCCTGGCCAGTTACGGCATGGGCAAGGAGCACAGCCACACCGTGGCCTTTACCAAGGACGTGGAAATTTCGCTCAAGGACAAGCACGTCCTTTTGGTGGAAGACATCGTTGATTCCGGCATCACCATGGATTTTTTGATCCGCCAGATGCAGGCGCGCGGCGCGCGAAGTCTGCGCCTGGCCGTATTGGTGGATAAAAAAGAACGCAGGCAAGTTCCTGTTTTTGCTGATTTTGTAGGATTTGCCTTATCCCAGGGGTTTATTGTAGGATACGGGCTTGATTATGCGGAGCAGCTCCGGTCTTTGCCCGCGATTTATACGTTGGAAAATTCCAATCTGGTGGATACCGACTGAGCGCTTTGTTGGGAGCCTGTCCATGACCGTTACTTGCCCGAATTGCAAGACCATCTATAATCTGCCCGGCGAAAAGGCCAAGCCGACCGCCAAACTGCGCTGCACCGTCTGCAAGCAGATTTTCGCCATGCCGGCGGATGCGGCCCCCGAGCCGCCTCATCCCGCGCACCCCGCTGCGCAGGACGCCCCGCAAGAGCCGCTGTCCATCAGCCTTAAATCCGTTGGCCCCGTCGCAAAGGCGGCGGCCAAAGCGCCAAAGAAAAGCAGGTGGCCGCTGGTGTTGCTGCTTGTCGCCCTGCTTGCGGGCGGCGGCTACGCCCTGACGCAGTTTGAGGCCACGGCGCCGTATCTGGCCCCGGTGCTTGAGCCGCTCAAAAAGCTCCTGGGCGCGGGTTCCGCGTCCGAAGGGCAGGGCGGGCAGGACGAAAAAGCGCGCCTGGCCGCGCTGAACGCGCTGGTTGGGCAAATCCAGGTGCAGGGCTTGCGCCAGTTCTCCGTGGTCAACGAAAAAATCGGCAAAATCGCCGTGATGGAAGGCAAGGTTGTCAACAAGTTTGACGATCCGCGCGAGCTTATCCGCGTGGAAGCCTCGCTTTACGACGAACAGGGCAACCTGCTGACCTCCAAAAGCCAGTACGCCGGCTCCACGGTGTCGCTGTTCCAGCTTCAGGTGCTGAGCGAGGAAGAGCTGGAGCAGGCCCTGAACAACCGGCTGGACATTCTGACCAATAACACCAACGTTCCGCCGGGCGGCGCGGTGCCCTTCATGATCATCTTCTACTCAACGCCCAGCAACGCCTCGGATTTCAAGGTGACGGTGATCGACGCGCAAAAACCCGCGCCGGCGCAATAAGCGTTGCAAGTTAATCGGCCCCGGCCGAGAAAAAACGCTTGCCAGACGCGGCAAGGTGCGCTACATATCCACTTCGCGCCGGGGTAGCTCAGTTGGTAGAGCAGGGGACTGAAAATCCCCGTGTGGGCAGTTCAATCCTGTCCCCCGGCACCACCGAATTTGTCCGTCAAGGACTACGGAAGGCCAGAAACCGCTGATGGGTTCTGGCCTTTCTTGTTTCCAGAGAGGGCTGCATGCCTTGGGCTAAAGCCCTTTAGGCCGTGCGAGGAATGAATATGTCCCAAAATTTACGCCAGGCACTGCGCCAGAAGCAAATAGTGTTCCAGCAAATTTCGGCCGTCACTTTAATATTCTTGGTATCCTTGGCCGTCTGCTCTCTGGGGGATAGCCCGGTAGCCGAGGCAAAAGATCACGGATGGTTCTGGCCGGATGAAGTTTTTCCGGAGCTTGCGCCTGGATATGTGGCGCCGCGCTACTAACCTGCCGCACGTTGTATACGGGCGACAGGGGCGCAGTCCATGAAAACGTGTCACTAGAGCAATGTAACTTTGAGATGCTGCACAGCCGGGACACAACGTTCTACCGCTTAAGTTTCACGCTTCGGCCGTCGCTTTACGCCGCAAGTGAATTGCGGCTACTCCGGCCTCGCGGCGGAACCTCGCTATGCTCAGTTCCGCGAGCATTTCAAAGTTGAAATGCTCTAGCATTTACCCCTGCCGCATGACGGGATTAAAAAAGCGATCAAGAGGCACAAAAAGCAAGCCATGAAAAAAAATCGTGGACTGATCGGCATCCCAAAGTTTTTTGGGGAACAATGCTTGGGCTTGGCTTACTCGGCGGGTGCGTACTTTACGGCATTAAGATGATTTTATTTACTGCGGCGATATACATAGGAGTATTAGCACTATTTTCAACCATAGATAAAATGTTTACTAAATATACTGCTCGTTATGGATTTTTCATTTTTTGGGGGACAATGGTTTGCGTATTCCTTATATTATTCATTTTTGATATTACGGGCACTCTCATTACTCTTTCAGTATTCGTAGGAATATGGGCAATATATAATATCATGAAAATGACTCTTCTAAAATAGAATGATGCGATGCATCATGGTTTTATTTTGAAGCTCGAAGAAGGCAACTATCGATGCTCTTATCGCTGCATCCGTCCAACTCATATTGAGTGATGGGAATAATCGCCGCTTCTCCCACACCGGCTTCCCACGCCAAAAGTCCACCGACACCTGCCCAACATGCCAGCGGAAGCTCCCAGGCCCAATATTCACCCTGTCAGAACGCAAACTTCAATTGCAGGCTGCCGGACACGCCTTCGCGCACGCCCATGTAGCCCTGCGCGCCAAGATCCAGGGAAAAGGCGGAGCCCGCTACTGGCTTGATAGCCAGGCCCAGCTCGCCCACGCCGGTGCCGCCTTGCAGGCTCGGAGCGTCGATAGCGAATCCGTAGGTGGTGGCCCGCGCCTTGCCGTCGAATTCGTGGTCGTAGTACGCGCCCGCGTAGGGGGCGATAGACTCGTTCAACGCGTAAACAAAGTGCGCGCCCGTGCGCCAGCGCTGCGAGTCGGCGGAATCGAACGTTATCGGATCGCCCAGCACATTCACGGTGTCGCTGTTCTGGTGCGTCCAGATGTAGCGGGTGGACATATCAAGCGAGGCCTTGTCCGTGATGTTCCACACATAGCCCAGGCCCGCGTGCGCGCCGTAGTAGGCGCTGCCGGAGTC
>JAVBMS010000067.1:0-44851 GCA_031552135.1 Mailhella sp. | reverse complement strand
CGCTAGCTGCGCTGGCCCGATCTATTTTCAATGTTAAACGCCCCCCTCGGGGCATTTCAGCCCCCTCCAACCCCCCTCTGGGTTTCCCATCTCCTCACCGTTCAGTTTAATAAACACACCCGCCCCCCCCCTTTGGGCGTTCGTGTGTCCACCTTTTAATTGGCTTAAAACACACGGCCCGCCCGATTGGGGGGCGGCGGTTTGTTTTTTGTTTGGGGGTTGGGGGGGCATCTTGCCCCCCGGCGGGGCGCGGGGCGGAGCCCCGCTTTCTCTCCGTTTACTTCCAGGCGGGCAGGGGCAGGGCCACCTGCTTCATGAACTTGTCGGTAACGATGTGGGCGTCCTTGAACTTCTGCACTTCGGGGGCGGAGTAGCGGCCGATGCTGCCGAAGAAGTCGGCCACGTCGTACTGCCATTTGTCGGCCTGGGAGAGGCCGCTGGAGCCGTCCATCAGGGCCAGGGCTTCTTCGTACGTCCAGCGGGGATGGATGCGGAGGTCGGCCACGTTTTCTTCCAGGCTCATGCGCATACCGGCGAATTCGTTCATGTACTGCTGGTGCAGCTTGGCCAGGCGCTCGCTGGGGCCTTCCTCGGCGATCATGCCGGAGGCGCGGAAGTAGACGCGCAGGAACTTGGCCACGAGTTCGGGGTTCTTGTCGCACCAGTCTTTGTCGCCCACGAGGAAGGAGACGGTGGGGCACTTCATGTCGGTCATGGTGCCGGCGAGCTTCCAGCCGCGGCTTTCGGCCGCGAAGGTGAAGGGCGCCCACAGGCAGACGGCGTCGCCGATGCCTTTTTCAAAGGCGGGCACGGCGGAGGGCTGATCCATGTTGACCATTTTGACGTCTTCGGGCTTGAGGCCGAGGATGGCCAGCCACTTGCCCACCATGTAGTGCACCGTGGTCTGGGAGGTGTAGAGGATGGTCATGCCCTTCACGGTTTCGGGGCTGCCGAGCACTTCGGGGTATTCGGGGTTCCAGCCTTTCACCTGGGCGGCGGGGCTGTCCGGGCGCAGGAAAAGCTCGTGCACGAGGCCCTCGGTGATGACGGGGGCGACGGCGTAGATGTTGTAGCGGATGCCGCCGACAAGCTGGCCGCCCACGCCCGTGGAGCCGAGCACCCAGGTTTTGGAGGGCAGGGCTTCCATTTGGGCCGGGCCGCTGTTGAACAGGATCATTTCGAGATCAAGGCCTTCTTCTTTATCCCAGCCCATCTTTTTGGCGTACCAGATGTTGAAGCCGGGCGATTCCTCCATCCAGCAGGTGGGGATTTTGACCAGGGGGGCGGCGTCGGCGCTGACGGCCGCAAAGGACGTAAGCGCAAAGCAAGCTAACGCGATAAGCCACACAAACTTCTTCATTGCTTTCTCCAGTGGTCTGTTGGTGCTCCGTATTCAGGAGCTGTTAGGGGGCGTTGCCTCTGCATGGAGCGCGGGGACAAGGTCTAAGGCTGTTTGACTGTGAGGTTATACATGGCCTGGACACGATGTTCTGTCGTGTAAGTTTCACGCCTCAGCCATCGTTTAACGCCGCAAGTGAATTGCGGCTACTCCGGCCGCACGGCGGAACCTCGCTGCGCTCAGTTCCGTGAGCATTTTCAAAGTGAAAATGCTCTACAGCGTGAGCTTTTGTTCTTCCGTTATCTGGTTGCGGTACTTGAGGAAGCCGATGTCCATGGAGTCGCGCGGCCGGGGCAGGTCGATGTGGTAGGTATGCTTGATGCGGCCGGGCAGCTTGCCTTCCATGGTGACGATGCGGTCGGCGAGGAAGATGGCCTCGTCGATGTTGTTGGTGACGAAGATCATGGTGCGCTTTTCCATCTGCCAGATGCGTTCGGTTTCCTGCTCCATGAAGGAGCGGGTCTGGGCGTCAAGCTGGCCGAAGGGCTCGTCAAGCAGCAGCACTTTCGGCTTCAGGGCGTAGGCGCGGGCGATGCCCACGCGCTGCTTCATGCCGCCGGAAAGCTGGTGCGGGTAATAGTTCTGGAAGTCCAGCAGGCCCACCATGTCGAGGTAGTAGCTGGCGGTTTCGCGCACGTCTTTTTCTGAAAGGCCCTTGATTTTAAGGCCGATTTCCACATTGGCGCGCACGGTTTCCCACGGGAACAGCATGTAGCTCTGGAAGACCAGGCCGATGTCCGGGTTGGGGCCGTCCACTTCCTGGCCGTCCAGGATCACGCTGCCGGAAGAGGGCGTCTCCAGCCCGCAGATGATGCGCAAAAGCGTGCTTTTGCCGCACTGGCCGGGGCCGAGGATGACCAGGAACTCCTCGTCCTGCACGCTGAGGGACACGTCCTCCAGCACCGGGACAAGCTGGGTGCCCTTTTGCACGAACGTCTTGCTGACGTTGGAGCATATGATTTTCGCGTCGGGGTTTGCCACGAGCATCTCCTTAGAGCAGATTATCTTTATCTTTGTGCATACAGTACTCCTCAAAGGCGCGCTTCTGTCGGCGCTTAACGCGCAAGTAAATTGCGCTTGCGCGGACGCAGAGCATTTTCACTTTGAAAATGCTCTAGTAGTCTTTGATTTCGCGCTGCCAGGGGCAAAGCTTGCGCGTGAGCACTTCCATACCCAGGGTGAAGATGAGCGACACCGCGGTGATCACCAGCATGCCGCCGATGATCATGCCCGGGTCGGAAAACTTCATGCCCTGGATGATGATGTAGCCGAGGCCCGAGCGGGAGTTGACCAGCTCGGCCGCCACCACGCACGTCCAGGCGCTGGACATGGCGATCTGCAAACCGGCCGTCACGGCGGGCAGGGCGCCGGGCGCGCAGACGTAGCGGATTTCGTGGCGGCGCGAGCCGCCCATGATCCGCACCACGTCAAACAGTTCCGGCTCGATAAGCTGGACGCTGCTGAAGGAGTTGAGCACCACCGGCACAAAGGAGCCGATGACGATGATGAAGATCTTGGGAGCTTCGCCAATGCCGAACCAGAGGATGGCAAGCGAAATCCAGGCCAGGGGCGGCATGGGCTTGAAGATGTCGAACAGCGGCTTGACGATGGCGCGGAACGTGGTGTTGAACGCCATGAAAAGCCCCATGGGGATGCCGAAGGCCACGGCGATCACAAAGCCGATCATGACGCGGCGCGTGCTGATCCACAGGTGTTCCCACAGCGGCAGGCCGGCCAGGGGGTTTTCCATCAGGTCGGCCAGACTGGCCAGCACCTGGGCCGGAGAGGCCAGGGCGCTGGAGTGGCCCAGCACGTTGGAGGCCGCGGCCCAGTGCCAGAAGCCGAAGAAGGAAACCAGCGACACGATGTAGAGGAAGTATTCGCTCTTCAAAAAGCGGATCAGGGAAAAGGGGCGTTTGCCGGTGTTGACGATCACCTCGTTTTGAACGTCCGTGCATTCGCCGCCCGAAGCGGACTTCTTTTGGTTCATCAGGTTGGATTCGCTCATGATTTACCTCCTGATGCCGGCCAGAAGCTTGGCCTCGATTCGATCAATGATAATGCCGATCAAGGCGCCCGCGGCGGCCACGCTGATCATGCCCACGATCACCAGGTCGATTCTGCCCAGCATGCGGCCCATGGTGATCAGGTAGCCAAGGCCCTGATCCGAGGCCAGAAGCTCGGCCGCCACCAGCGTCACCCAGCAGTAGGCCAGGGCGATCTGCAACGCGCCGAAGACCATGGGCAGCGCCGAAGGCACGCATATGGTGCGGAATATCTGCCAGTTGGAGGCGCCGTAGGTGCGGGCCATCTGGATGTGCACGGGGTTGGTCATGCGCACGCCGGTGTAGGCGTTGATGACGCAGGGCACCAGGCCCGAGAGCCAGATGATGAACACTTTGCCGCTCAGCCCGATGCCGAACCAGAAAATGGTCAGCGGAATCCAGGCCACGGGCGGAATGGGGCGGATCATCTCGAACATGGGCCGGAAGAGGCCGCGCACCGTGCGGAACCAGCCCATGGCCAGGCCAAGGGGCAGGCCCACCAGCAGGGCCAGCACATAGCCCAGAAACGCTTCCTGCATACTGGTCCAGGCGTGCTGGGGCAGGGTGGCGCCGTCGGGCATGGGATTGGTCATTTTGTCGATGGCCAGGTTGATCACGTCAACCGGCGTGGCCAGAAGCGTATTGGGAATGCGCCAGTCGCTCACGCCTTCCGGGGCCACGCAGAGCTGCCAGAGCAGCAGAAACGCGCTGACCGTGAGGATCGGCAGGAGGATGAGCTTGAGCGGCTTCCTGGTGCTGACTGTCTTTTGCTTTTCCATAATGCATCCTTGTCTTGTTGCGGGGACGCAAAGCCCCTACCACCAGCGGATCAAATCCGTCACCTGCCGCCGTATCTCGATGAATTTGGGATCCATGTAGTTGCGCGGACGCGGCAGATCCACAATCACCTCGGCCCGCACCGTGGTCGGCTTGGGGCTGAGCACCAGAATGCGCTCGGCAATATAGACGGCTTCCTCAATGTTGTGCGTCACAAAAAGCACGGTGGAGCCCAGCGTCTGCCACAATTTGACCAGCTCGTCCTCCAGGTAGAAGCGCAGCTTGACGTCAAGCTGGCCGTAAGGCTCGTCCATCAGCAGGAGGTCAGGGTTGACGGCAAAGGCCCGCGCCACGGCGATGCGCTGCATCATGCTGGCGGAAACCTGGTTGGGATACAGATTGGCGGTGTCTTTGAGGCCCACAAGGTCAAGGATGTAGTTGAGCCTGTCGTCCATTTCCTTTTTGGGCGTGTGCTTGATCTTCATGCCGTAGGCCACGTTTTCGGCCACGGTCAGCCAGGGCAGGGCAGTCGGCTCCTGAAAGACGAACGCCAGATTGTGCTTGGTGGGGTTGGCCACTTCGCCGTCGATGAAAATATCGCCGGACGTCGTATTCGTCAGCTTGGACATGCAGTTGAGAAACGTGGTTTTGCCGCAGCCGGTAGGGCCCACGATGCTGAGCAGCTCGCCCCGCTTGATGTCGAAATTGATATGATCCAGCACGGTCAGGTCGCCGAAGCATTTGGTCAGCTCCCGCACCGAAACCTTCACGTCTTTATCAATGCATTCGATCCTTGAGTTCGCCACAAAATGCTCCTTCACGCTAAACGGTTGGCAGGGCCTTTCCGGGGAGAAAGGCTCCCGGAGCAAAACATCAAACGGTACGCGCCGATTATAATGCTGCAATATGCGTACCGTTTTTGCGGTTTTGGGGGCCAAATTGCGATAATTTTATCGTCAATTATTTCAGTAAAATAATAAAAAATCCACCGGGGATCGTGCTGTGGGGCGCAAAGTGCGGGCCGCCCGTCCGGCGGACGCGGCGCGGATCCCGGCCGCAACGTGATGCTGTCAGGTTCTTTCGACTGCCCGGCAACGCATTTTTGTTGGACACGACATGCCCGTCGTGTTAGAACTCATGCGACATTTTTGTCTTATTTTTCCCGAGGGTGCATGATGACGGCATTGCAGGAATCGATCCCAACGCGCGAGCCATTTGCCAACCGGCCCGATCGGCCCAGTCGGCTGGATCGGCTGGGCATGATGGAAGCCAGCCTTGAGCGGATGCTCAACCATCTGCCGGGCCTGGCCTACCGCTGCACGGTGGATCGCGACTACGAATACACCATGGTCTTTGTCAGCAAGGGCTGCGAAACCCTGATCGGGGTCGGCCGCGACGAAATCATGCGCCACCCCAGCAACGTCATCGAGTCCATGACCATAGAAGAGGATCTGGCCCGGATGCGGGCCGAAATTTACAACGCCGTGGAAGCCCGGCGCAGTTACAGCGTGTTTTATCGCATCCGCCTGCCGTCCGAAGCGGTCAAGTGGATCTGGGATCAGGGCGACGGCGTGTACGACGCGGACGGCAACTGCCTGTTCATCGACGGCATCATGATGGATGTGACCGAGCAGAAGGAGCGCGAGCTGCTGCTGCGGCAGGAAAACAAAAAGCTGCGTTCCGGCGGCGCGGACGCGCCCGGCCTCGGCCGGCTGGTGGGCACAAGCCGGGCCATGCGCGAGATGTACGACATGATCGGCCGCGCGGCGCGCAGCGACTGCAACGTCATGCTGTACGGCGAAACCGGCGTGGGCAAGGATCTGGTGGCGCAAACCATCCACGAATTGTCCGGCGTGCGCGGCAAGTTCATTCCGGTCAACTGCGGGGCCATTCCGGAGCAGCTTCTGGAAAGCGAATTTTTCGGCCACGTCAAGGGCGCGTTTTCCGGCGCCACCACCAACCGCCCCGGCTATCTGGCCGCCGCCGACAAGGGCACGCTGTTCATGGACGAAATAGGCGAGCTGCCCCTCAACCTGCAAGTCAAGCTGCTGCGCGCGCTCGAAAGCCGCACCTACACCCCCGTGGGCGCGAGCGAAAGCCGGCCCTCGCATTTCCGGCTGATCTGCGCCACCAACCGCGACCTGAAGGCCATGGTGCGCCAGAAGCTGATGCGTGACGATTTTTTCTACCGCGTGCACGTTCTGGTCATCACCATCCCGCCCCTGCGCGAGCGCCTGGAGGACATCCCGCTGCTGGCCGCCGCCTACGGCATGGGCAAGGGGCGGGAAAACCCCTGCCCGGCGGAAGTTATGGCGGCGCTACGCCGTTACGACTGGCCCGGCAACGTGCGCGAGCTGTACAACACGCTGGAGCGTTACTGGCTGTTCGGCAAGCTGAGCTTTGAGCCCTGTTTTGAAAGCGAGGCCGCCGAGGCCGATGCCCGGCGGGTCACGCCGGTTGATGTGGATTTCATGCCGCCCTTTTTTCCGGAAAACCGGCCCGATGCGCCCGCCGGAGCCCCCCGCGCCCCCGAAACCCCGGGAGCGGGCGAGGAAATCCGCCGCCTGGCCGCAAGCCGGGACGCGCTGGAAAAGGAGCAGATCCTCGCCGCCCTGGAGCGTTGCGGCGGGAAAAAGGCGCAAACCGCCGCAAGCCTCGGCGTCACCACGCGCACGCTGCAACGCAAGCTCAAAAAGCACGGCATCGGTAAATCGCGCCCGGCCCGCTGACGTTTGGCGCGGCCCGCTCTTCCTTCCGGATGAAACGCCGCGACTCTCGCTTGACGGCCGGGTACGGCAGGCCCATAATGCCCGCCATGCATATTCCGGGCGAAACAATGAAGGGCGAAGCCAAGCGCCTGGTGGTGGCCGTGACCGGCGCCAGCGGCATGCCGCTGGCCGTGGCGCTTTTGCGCCTTATGGCCGCGCTGCCGCTGGAGACGCATTTGATCGTCTCGCGCGCGGCCGAGCGCGTGTTGCGGGAAGAAAGCGGCCTGGAAGCCGCGGAACTGGCCGCCCGCGCGCACGCCGTCCACGATCCGGACGATCTGGGCGCGCCCCCGGCCAGCGGCTCCTGGCGGCACGACGGCATGATCGTCTGCCCCTGTTCCATGAGCACGCTGGGGCATATCGCCCGGGGCACGGGCGTCCACCTTGTGCACAGGGCGGCGGACGTCGCGCTCAAGGAGCGCCGCCCGCTGGTGCTGGCCACGCGGGAAGCCCCGCTTTCGCTCATCCACATCCGCAACATGCTGGCCGCCACGGAGGCGGGCGCCGTGATTTTTCCGCCGGTTCCGCCGTTTTATCACCGGCCGGCCTCGCTGGAAGAAAGCCTGCATCATATGGCCGGGCGCCTACTGGACTGCGCCGGCGTCCGGCACGAAAGCTGCCCCCGCTGGGGCGAAACGCGGGAGACAACATGACGACGGTCATGCCTCATGACGAACTGGTGCGGCGCGCCCTGGCCTTTGTGGACGCCGCGCGCCGGGACGCGCCCGGCCGCCCGCTCGGCGATTTGCTGGACGAGGCGGGGGCGCGTTTCAATCTTTCGCCCAAAGACAGCGAAGCGCTGCTGCGCCTCTTTCAGGAAGCGTCGCGCCCGGAGGCCTGATGTCGTTGCTGCAGCGCCGCCTTTTTGAGGAGTTCCTCCGGACGTTCCTCCTGGCCCTGGTGGTGCTGCTCCTTTTCATTTTAATGGGCAGGGCCATCCAGCTCCGCAACATGCTGTTCGGCCTGAACATGGGCGTGGGCGAAACCCTGCGCCTTTTCGGCTACCTGAGCCCGTTCTTTTTGCTGATGGTGTGCCCGGTGGCCTGTATGCTGGCGGTGTTTCTCACCTTTTTGCGCATGGGCACCGACAGGGAACTGGTTGCGCTGCGGGCGGGCGGCATCAGCCTGTACCAGCTTCTGGCCGCGCCCATTGTGTTCGGCTTTTTATGCATGCTGCTGGGGCTGTGGATTTCGCTGTACTGGCAGGCGTGGGGCATGTCGCATTTCCGGGCCGCCGTGCTGAACGTGGCGCGCGACAGCGCCCGCGTTCTGGTGCAGCCGGGCGTCTTTAACAAGGAAATCCCCGGCATGGTCTTTTTCGCCCGCAAGGTGGATCCCGTCAAGGGCACCATGGCCCAGGTGCTGGTGGAAGATACCTCGCGCGCGGAAGGCGCCGTGACCATTCTCGCCCCGGAGGGCAGCCTGGGCACGGACTACCACCGGGGCGAGCTGCTGCTGCTGCTCAAAAACGGCCGCATGTACGCCGACAGGGGCCAGAATATTTCGGTGATGGGCTTTGAGGAATACGTGGTGCGCCTTTCGCTCGACGCGGTGTTCCAGGGCCTGGATCTGGGCCCGATCAAGCCCAACGAGATGAGCTGGACGGATTTGATCGGCATGCCCGTGGCGGAAATTTTGCCCGAAAACCCGCGCCTCGGGAACAAAATCATCGTGGAGCGCCACAAGCGCTGGATTTTTCCCGTGGCCTGCCTGGTGCTGAGCCTGTTCGCCATTCCCATCGCCGTATCGTTTCAGGGCCTGCATCGCCAGAGCGGCCTGGTGCCCGCTCTGTTCGTCTTTTTAATTTACTACAGCGTCATTTCGGCCGGAATCAGCCTTGGGGAGTCGGGCGCGGTGCCGCCGCTGCTTGGCCTGTGGGCGCCCAACGCGCTCTTTTTGCTGCTCGGCCTCTGGGGCATACGTCTGGCCGCGCTTGAGCGGATGCCCCGCATCGACCGTTTGCGCGGCCTGCGCCGCAAAGGGCGCAAGGCCGGGGCGGAGGGGCCGGCATGAAGCTGCTGTTCCGCTATGTTTTCGCCGGGCATGCGCGCCTGCTTTTGCTGACCCTGGCGGTAGGTTCGGGCCTGTATCTGCTGACCGAGCTTGTGGAGCGGATCGATGTTTTTGTGGAGGCGGGCAGCGGCCTGTGGATCATCGCCCGCTATTTCGGCGCGCGGCTGCCTTCGATTGTCGGCCAGATTCTGCCCGCGGTTTTTTTGCTGGCCTCGGTCATCACGCTTTGCCTGATGGCGCGCAACCGCGAAACCGTGGCCCTGCAAGCCGGGGGCGTTTCTTTTTCCAGCGTGGCGGCGGCGCTGGTGCTGTGCGGCGTGTTCTGGGGCGCGGCGCAGTTTGCCTGTTCGCAATGGCTGGGCACCGCCGGCGATCGCTTCGCCCAGCGCCTCTGGCAGGAGCAGGTGCGCAAGCGCGGCGAGGCCGCGCGCGTTCTGGATCATGTCTGGTTCACCAACAAGGAGTGGATCGTCGCGCTTGAAACGCTGCGGCAGGACAGCCGCCAGACCTACGAAGGCCGGGGTTTGACCGCCTACCGGCTTTCGCCCGACGGCCTGCGCTTTGAAAGCATCATCCGCGCCGACACCTTTACGGCCGACGCCGGGCACTGGCAGGCGATGAACGCCACCCGCATCGACCCCGAAACGTTTTTCCGCGCGCCGCCGGAAGATCTGGCCCTGCCCATCGAGCAGGATCCCGGCGTCTTTTTCGTGGGCGGGCAGAGCAACCCGCAGATGCTGCCCATCTGGCTGCTGGGCGAGGCCATCGGCAAACTGCGCGACGCGGGCTCCAACGTGGAAGGCCTTTTGACCGCCTGGCACGCCAGGGTGGCCTATGCCGCTTCGCTGGCCGTCATGGCGCTTTTGGCCGCCGCCATCGTTTCGTGGAAGGACAACGTGTCCATTGCGGTGACGCTGGCCATTGTGGTCACGTTTGTCATGTACACGCTGACGCTTTTTGGCGAATCCATGGGCCAGCGGGGCCTGTTGCCGCCGGCGCTGGCGGCCTGGGGGCCCAATATTTTGCTGCTGCTCGTGGCTTTGGCGCGTTTGCGTCTGGTCAGCATTCGGCGCTGAAATCACGAAGCGCGCCTGCTGAAATCCCTTTAGTTTTTTTGCGCGAATGCCGATAAAACAAAAAGCAGGGCTGTGCGGCCTTGCTTTTTTTGGGCAGAGGGATAGCGTACGGCCCCAAGACATTTTAGCCCGTCGAAGGAAGCGTTGGGCTTCGCTTTGACGGGGCAGACCCTGGGAACGTGTTCCCGAGCGAGGACGAGCATGACGACAAAATATAAAATCATCTCCGGCTTCCTGTTGATGGTGTTGCTGGCGGGCATCATTGCGTTCATGAGCTATGGGGATTTGCGGAACGCATCCACGAATTTTACGGAATACGCGCGCCTGTCGCACCTTAACGTGACGCTCAGCGACGTGGAGACGGCCGTCAACCGCAGCGCGTACAACGCGTACCGCTACATTGACGATCGCAACCCCGACTTTATTAAAGCGGGCGTCAGCGATTTGGAAGCGCTGGAAAAACTGACCAAGGACGCAATTTCCTATACCGTGCTGCCGGAACGGCGCGCGATGCTGGAAAACGTGCTGGGCATGGGCCAGAAATTGCGTTTGGAAATGGGCGAATTGCAGCACGGCATGGACAACGCGAAAAAGCAGTACGCAACCGCGCTGGCCGCCATGCGCGACATGGCCGCGGCCATGAAGGCCATGGCCGACCAGACGCTTGCGGTAAGCAACTCGCAGGCCCTGTTTGAAATTGTCACCGTGTTTTCGCCGTTTACGCTGACCGTTGCCAGCCTCAGCCGCTTTGACGAGTCCTTGCAGCAAAAGGACATCGAGCAGATGAAAGCGTCCCTGGAAACGCTGCGCAAGACGGTGCCCGCGCTGGGTGAAGCGCTGCACACCGACCAGGGCAAAGAACTGTTCCGGAAGCTGCTGGCCAGCCTGGACACGTTCGGCGCGTCGCTTAAAATCATGGAAGAAGCCGGTCAGGAAGTGCGAACCAGCGTGGAAACGCTGAACCTCGCGCTGGTCGATCTGCGCAAGCAGGTGGTGCAGGTCAACAGCGCCGTCAATACGCAAATGGGCGAATACAACCAGACAGTGCTGCAAGAAAACGCCGCGTCCCAGCGCGAGTTGCTGTTCCTCACCGCCGTGGCGCTGCTTGCGGCCTTTGGCGTGGCGCTGTTCATCGTCTGGGGCCTCAGCCGCGTGCTGAACCTCATGAGCGCTTTTGCTTCGTCCGTGGCCAAGGGCGACTTCTCCCGCCAGATCAATATCCGCGAAAAGGGCGAAATCGGGGCCATGGTCGCCGCCATGCGGCAGATTCCGGCCACGCTGACGGATATGGTCAGCGAATACAACAAAATTGGCGATGCCGTGGCGCAGGGCGCGCTGGACGCCCAGGGCGACGTTTCCCGCTTCTCCGGCGAATTCGCCAGCCTGGTCAAGGGCACCAACGATATTCTGGGCCGCTTCCGCATTATTGTGGATAATATCCCCTCGCCCATGGTCATGCTGAACAAGGAGCTCAAGGCCTCCTTCCTCAACGCCAACGCGCAGGCCGTGGCCGGCTCCGATTACAAGGGCAAGACCTGCGAGCAGCTTTTCCACCGCGAGGACTACGGAACCCCCACCTGCGGCCTGATGTGCGCCGTCCAGACCGACAGGATCAGCAGCGGCGACACCGTGGCCCACCCCCTGGGCAAAGCCATGGACATCCACTATACCGCCGTGCCCATGCACGGGACGGACGGCAAACTGTCCAGCGTGCTGCAGTTCATCACGGACTTGACCCAGATTAAAAACACCGAGCGCAACATCCTGCGCGTGGCCAAGCAGGCCCAGGAAATAGCGGGCCGCGTGGCCGCCGCTTCCGAAGAGCTTTCCGCCCAGGTGGAGCAGGTGTCACGCGGGGCCGACATGCAGCGCTCCCGCGTGGAATCCACGGCCAGCGCCATGTCGCAGATGAACGCCACCGTGCTGGAAGTGGCCCGCAGCGCCGGCCAGGCCTCCGAACAGAGCGAAGACACCCGCCAGAAGGCCGAGCAGGGCGCCCACCTGGTCGATCGCGTCGTGCACTCCATCAACGCCGTCAACTCCGTGGCCGTTACCCTGCAGGACAATATGCAGGGCCTCGGCAAGCTGGCCGAAAACATCGGCGGCGTGATGAACGTGATTTCGGACATCGCGGATCAGACGAACCTGCTGGCGCTCAACGCCGCCATTGAAGCCGCCCGCGCGGGCGAGGCCGGGCGCGGCTTTGCCGTGGTGGCCGACGAAGTGCGCAAGCTGGCCGAAAAAACCATGTCCGCCACGCAGGAAGTGGGCGCCAGCATCAACGCCATCCAGCAGTCCGCCCGCACCAACATCACCGAGGTGGGCGGCGCGGTGGCCAGCATCAACGAGGCCACCGACCTGGCCAACTCGTCGGGCGTTGCGTTGCAGGAAATCGTGCGGCTCGCGGCGGCCAACTCGTCCGTGGTTTCGTCCATCGCCACGGCGGCGGAGGAGCAAAGCGCCACCTCCGAGGAAATCAACCGCTCCGTGGACGAGATCAACCGCATTGTCAGCGAAACGGCCGAGGGCATGTTGCAGTCCTCCTCCGCGGTGCAGGATCTTTCCCGCACGGCGCAGGAACTGCACCGCGTCATGGATGGTTTGCGCTGATTTTCCCGGCGTTTTTTTGGGGAGAGGCAGCGCCTCTCCCCAAAACTCTTGCCGCCCGGATCGCCGGCAGGAGGATTTCTTCTTGACAGGCGGCCTGGCGACGCGTACTGAACAACGGTCTTATTAATCGCGGCATGTCTTTTTTCGTTGGGACTTTGCATGGGCAAGCTCCACGGATTCAAGTCCAGCCACACAAATCGTGGAGTTTTTTTCATGGCTATGACCCTCTATGTGGGCAATCTTCCCTTTTCCGCCGATCAGGAAAGCATTCAGGAGCTTTTTGCCGCCTATGGCGAAGTGCGCTCCGTCAAACTGATGTCTGATCGGGAAACCGGCCGTCCGCGCGGCTTCGGCTTTGTGGAAATGGAAGAAAGCGGCGCCCGCGCGGCGATGACCGCGCTGAACGGCGCGACCTTTCAGGGCCGTCCCCTGCGCGTGAACGAAGCCGAGCAGCGCGCTCCCCGCGCGCCTCGTCCGCCCCGCGCCTGGTAATTCCGGCAGGCCGGGCCGCGGTTCGCCGCCGGCCCGGCCGACGCGCGCCCCCTTGCGGAGGCGCATGCTTTGAGGCCGCTCTTCGAGCGGCCTCATTCGTTTCCGGCGTCCCGCTCCTGTTTGGCTGTCACAAGCCAGGAGCGCGGGACGCCGGCGCTTTGAGCGGCATTATTTTTTTGCCTTATTTTTCCTTGCGCCGCGCGCGTCGTGAGGCTTTGCCCGGCCGCGCGCCCAAAAATGTATTTGAGCGGCGGGCCCGCGTGTACTATCCTGTCGAAGCCTTTTGTATTTTTTTCAGCGGCGGACGGAGAAGACCCATGGCCGGATTGAATCCCGCGTTTGAACGCCTTCAGGGAAACTACCTCTTTGCCGAGGTTCGCCGCCGGGTGGATGCCCAGGCCCAGGCCGATCCTTCGGCCGACATCATCAGCATGGGCATCGGCGATGTTTCGCAGCCGCTGGTTCCGGCGGTGCTGGACGCCTTGCGCAAAGCCGTGGACGAAATGGGCGACGCCGCGACGTTCCGGGGCTACGGGCCCGAGCAGGGCTACGCCTTTCTGCGCGAGGCCGTGGTTCGGCACGATTTCGCGCCGCGCGGCGTGGCGCTGAGCCCGGACGAAATATTCATCAGCGACGGCGCCAAGTGCGACATCGGCAATATCCAGGAGCTTTTCGCCCCCGGCGCGGTGGTGGCGCTGACGGATCCCGTGTATCCGGTCTACCTGGATTCCAACCTTATGGCCGGGCGCGGCGCGGGGCCGGACGGGATCATCCTCCTGCCCTGCGTGGCGGAAAACAATTTTGCGCCCGCATTGCCCGGGCGGCGGCCGGACATCATTTATCTGTGCTGCCCCAACAATCCCACGGGCACGGCGCTGTCGCGGGACGAGCTGGCCCGCTGGGTGGATTACGCCCGGCGCGAGGAAGCGGTGATCCTCTTTGACGCCGCGTACGAGGCCTTTATCAGCGATCCCGCCGTTCCGCACAGCATTTACGAAATCCCCGGCGCGCTGGACGTGGCTCTGGAATTCCGCAGTTTTTCCAAAACCGCGGGTTTCACCGGGCTGCGCTGCGCGTACGCGGTGATCCCGCACGGCGTGCGGGGCCGCGCTTCGGACGGCTCGCTCCGGCCGCTGCATCCCATGTGGGCGCGCCGCCAAAGCACCAAGTACAACGGCTGCCCCTACATCGTGCAGCGCGCGGCCGAGGCCGTGTACACGCCGGAAGCGCAAAGCGCCCTGGCGGACGTGCTGGCCGTGTACCGCCGGAACGCGCAGGCCATACGCCGCACGCTCGCGGGCTGCGGTCTGCGGGTGTTCGGCGGCGAGCATTCGCCCTATGTCTGGGTTAAAACGCCGGACGGCATGTTGTCCTGGGATTTTTTCGACATGCTGCTCCGGCGCGCGGGCGTGGTCTGCACGCCGGGCCAGGGCTTCGGCCCCAGCGGGGAAGGGTACGCGCGCTTTACCGCCTTCGCCTCCGAAGAACATACCGCACGGGCTATGGAGCGGCTTTCTTCCTTGTTCTGAACCGGTTTTCCAGTTGCTTTTGACGGAGGGATTCCATGCCGCACATCACCTTTCCCGCGCGGATGCTGGAAACCGTGACCGCGCTCACGTTTTTGCGCGATCATCTGGGGTCGGGCCGGGCTTCCATCCGGGGCTTTATGGAACTGGCCACGGAAGAGCTGCTGCTGAACATCGTGCAGTACGCCTATGTCCCGGATTGCGGCGAAGAAGGCCGGGTGGAGCTGGGCCTGCGCGAAACCTGGTTTGACGGCGAGGCGTATGTCTGCGTTTGGCTGCGCGACTGGGGCGCGCCGTACAACCCGTTTTCGCGCGCGCTGGCGGGCGCGGCGGGGGAGGGCACGGCCACGGCGGCGCATGTTTCGGCCCACCAGATGTACAGCTCGTCCGACGGGGCCAATACGGTGGAACTCTATTTCAGGGATCCGCTCTCCTGCGCGGCGTTCGGCGCGGACGGCCCGCGCGGCTGACGCCAGCGTCACGCTTTGGGCGGCTGTTTCCCGTTTCTGTTCCCCGACAAAAAAGCGGTTATGATTGTTACATCATAACCGCTTGATTTTTCTGGTCGGGATGAGAGGATTTGAACCTCCGGCCTCAGCGTCCCGAACGCTGCGCTCTAGCCAAACTGAGCCACATCCCGTGAACAAGGCACATTACACATTTGCCCTGTGCCTGGCAAGAGCTTTTCGTGTTCTTTTTCCCGCCTGTTGTCAAACTCCGCGTTGTGACGTATAATCACTCAATGTCACTGCGCGCCGCGCCGCTGTGCCTGTTTGGGGCGGGCGGCGCCTTGACGGTGAGCATCCGTTTGGGAGGCCCCGGATTGATAAAGGTACTTGTGGTTGACGACTCCGCCTTTATGCGCGCGGCCCTTACCCGGATGCTGAACAGCGATCCGGATATTGAAGTCGTGGGCAGCGCGCGTGACGGAGAAGAGGGGCTGGCCAAGGTAAGCGAGTTGAACCCCGACGTCATCACGCTGGATGTGGAAATGCCCCGCCTGGGCGGCCTTGGCATGTTGGAGCGGCTGATGAAGACCACTCCCAAGCCCGTGCTTATGGTCAGCTCGCTGACGGCCGAAGGCGCGGAAGCCACGCTGAAGGCCATGGAGCTTGGCGCGCTCGATTATATTCCCAAATATCAGGAAGGCAGCAGTTCGCTGAACGTGTTGGAGCAGGAGCTGCACGGCAAAGTAAAAGCCGTGGCCCGGCGCGGCCGCTTTATGCGTCCCCCGTTTGCGGGAGCGGCCCGGCCGGCGGCCCAGGCCCCGGGCCGTCCGCCCAAGTCCGCTGTCTGCCCCGCGCCTCCCCCGCCCGTGCGCCGCCCGGGCCGCCCCTCGCGCGATATTGTGGCCATCGGCGTTTCCACCGGCGGCCCCCCGGCGGTGCAAAAAATGCTGGCCGCCCTGCCCGCGGATTTTCCGGCCTGCATTCTCATCGCGCAGCACATGCCCGCGTCGTTTACCGGCGCGTTTGCCAAACGGCTGGATTCGGTGTGCGCCATTTCGGTGTCCGAGGCCAAGAGCGGCGATAAAATCGGCCCCGGCCTCGCCTATGTGTGCCCCGGCGGCAAGCACCTGCGCATCGACATGAAGGGCGCCCTGCCCGTGCTGACCGTGACGCCGGATCCTGAATCCGCGCTGTACAAGCCCTCGGCCACGGTGCTGATGGAAAGCGCGGGCAACGTGGGCCGCCGCGTGGTGGGCGTCACCATGACAGGCATGGGCAGCGACGGCGTGGACGGCACCCGCGTGCTCAAGCAGAAGGGCGGCTACATCATCGCCCAGAGCGAGGCCAGCTGCGTGGTGTACGGCATGCCCAAAGCCGTGGTGGACGCGGGCCTTGCCGACGAGGTGGTGGATCTCGACATGATGACGGATGCGATCCAAAACGCGCTGTACAGGTAGGTACGCAAACGCATGAGCCAACAGCAAGCGAGCGAAAGAGAGCAGGAAGTCTTGCGCCGCCTGGCGACTTCCGACGCCGCGGACGTGCGGCAGGCCGCCTTTGACGCGAGCGACGCCCGCCTGAAAAGCGCCGTGCCCCTGCTGGTGGAACATCTCGCCAGCAGTAGCGTGGGCGTGCAGGAAGCCGCGGAGCACGCGCTGCGCAAAATCCGCGGCGCGGGCGCGGTGCAGGCTGTTGCGCCGCTGCTGCGCCTGGAGGCGGTGGGCGTGCGCAACATCGCCATGGACGTCCTGCGCGAAATAGGCGTTGACGACATGGGCGCGCTGACCCGGCTGCTCTCCGACGAGGACGTGGACATCCGCATTTTTGTGGCCGACATCCTGGGCTCGACGCGCAGCCCGCTGGCCCTGGCGCCCCTGTGCGACGCCCTTTTGCGCGACAAGGAAGTCAACGTGCGCTACCAGGCGGCGGTCAGCCTGGGCGAACTGCGCAATCCCGGCGCGGCCGAAAGCCTGCGCCAGGCCATTCACGACGAGGAATGGGTGCAGTACGCCGCGGTGGAGGCCCTGGCCAAGATCAGGGACGGCTCCTGCGTGGACATTCTCATCCAGGCCCTGGAAACCTCCTCGCCTCTGGTGGCCTCCACCATCCTGGACGCGCTCGGCGACATCAACGACGTCAAGGCCGTGCCCCTGCTGCTGCCGTTTTTGGACAACTCCAGCGGGCCGCTGCGCACCAAGGCGCTCAAGGCCATCATCCAGATTCTCGGCCCCAACGCGCTGACCCTGCTGGGCGCCAAGCAGCTCGACAGGCTCCAGGCTTACATGCTGGCCGCGCTGGCCGATGACGAGGACGAAGACACGCTGAGCGTCGTGCTGCGCGGCCTGGCGACCACGGGCGTCAACCCGGCGGCCACGCGCGCCGTGCTTGATCTGGTGGCCCGCTCCAACCCCGACAAGCAGCAGGACTTGCTGCAGCAGGCCTTTTTGTCGCTGGTGGGCATAGGCTACAACGAGGCGCTCGAAGAGGCCCTGCACGACGAAAACAGCCTGGTGCGCGGCATGGCCGTAAGCGCTTGCGGCAATATCCCCGGCCGGGCGGGCAAATACGCCCTCAAGCGCCATTTCGACTCCCTGATCAACGAAGACCGCCAGCAGGCCATGGAACTCCTGGCCCAGCACGGCGACGATCGCGACATCCCGTTTTTCAGCAACCACATCATTTCCACGGAAGATCCGCTGGTGCTGCGCCCGGCGCTGCATTTTCTGGGCAACCACATGCGCCATGCGCCGTCCGCGCCGCGCATGATCCAGCTGCTCGGCCACGAGTCGCCCATCGTGCGCGAGTCGGCCCTTTCGGCCTGCCTGGCGCTGGAAGACGCGGACACGATCAGCGCCATCGTGTCCTTTGCCGGAGACATCAATCCCGCCATGCGCCGCATGGCCGCCTACACCATGGGCTATGCCGACGCCCTGGCCTTTGCCGAGCAATTGGCCCAGGCGTTGCAGGATCCGGCGGCGGAAGTGCGCAAGGTGGCGCTGGAGGCCATTGGCTACGGCTGGCCGGTCTCCGAGGAAAAGCTCAGCGCCCTGGCCTACGCCCTGCGAGACGAAAACCGCGAGGTGCGCCTGATCGCCGTGGAGCAGCTGGGCGAATATGTGGACGAAACCGTGACGCCTCTGCTGCTGGACGCCCTGAGCGATCCGGACGACTGGGTGCGCGTGCGCGCGGTGGAAGCCCTGGGCCGCAACCGGGTGACCGAGGCCGCCCCGAGCCTGGTGACACTGATGGAATACCCCGGCGTGCTGGTGCAACTGAAAATTATCGAAGCGTTGAGCCTCATAGGTGGCGACATCGCGTTTCGCGCCCTGCTGGCCCTGATAACGCACGAGGATCCGGAAATCCGGAGCGCCGCGGCGGAAGCCGTCGCCCGCATCCGCGCCGAGGAAGGGGGGGAACGCGCATGAGCCAGTTCTTCCCCAAGTCCCCTGGGGGAAATCCCGGCCCCGATTCCCGCCCGGACGCTCGCCCTGATTCCCGCCCGGACGCTCGCCCGGACGCTCGCCCGGCCGCGACTCCGTCCCTGCCCGGGGCCGCGCCCGCCGCGCCCCGTCCGCCGCTGTTCCCGCCCCGGGAAGAAGCCCGGCCGCTCTTTCCCCGCCCGGCCGCGCCCGGTGCGGAGGCCCGTCCGCCGCTTTTCCCGCAGCGCGACGGCAAGGCTCCGCTCTTTCCCCCGCGCGACCCGTGCGACGAAAAAAAGCCGCTCTTCCCCCGGCCCGAACCGGGTTTGCCGGGTGCGCCGGTCGCGCCGGCCGCGCCGCGCGCCCCCCTGTTCCCGCCGCGTGACGACAAAGCCCCGCTTTTCCCCCGTGCGGCCGAAAAGCCCTTTCCCCCGCGCGAGGAAAAAGCCCCGCTGTTCCCGCCGCGCGACGGCAAGCCGCCGCTTTTTCCGCGTCCTGTTGCGCCGGCCGCGCCCGCCCCGCTCGCCGGAACGCCGGCCGGAAACGGCGCGGCGCGTCCCTCGCTGTTTCCGCCGCGTGAAGAGCCCAAGCCGCTTTTTCCGCGCCCCGCCGGCTCCGCGCCGCTCTTTCCCGCCTTTCCCGCAAAAGACGCTCCGGCCGCGCCCAAGCCGGCGCCGATTTTTGGCGCGACGTCCGCCCCCGCTCCCGCGCTGCCGTCGCACGGCCAGCGCAAGGAAGCCAAGCTCTCGGACGAGGAATTCGTCCTGTTGCGGGACTTTTTGTACCAGCAGGCGGGCATCTTTGTGGCGGAAAACCGCAAATATCTTGTGGAAAACCGCCTTGCCGCGCGCCTGCGCGAACTGGGTCTGCACAGCTTTGGCGAATACCACAAGTATTTGCGCTTTGACGCCCACCGCGGCGATGAACTGAACAAGTTCTTCGAGTGCATGACCACCAATGAAACCAGCTTTTTCCGCAACGGCCCGCAGCTTGACGTGTTCCGCGACAAGGTGCTGGCCCGCGTGCTGGATGAGCTGCGCGCCAAGGGGCAAAAAAAGCTGCGCATCTGGTCGGCCGGCTGTTCCAGCGGCGAGGAGCCCTACACGCTGGCCATCATTCTGGCCGAGGCGCTCAAGCAGGATCTCGGCAGTTGGGACATCCGCATCACGGCCAATGACCTCTCGCTGGCCATGCTCGACTCGGCGCGGCGCGGCCTGTACAACTCGTACGCCATCCGCACCACGCCGCCGGACATCCTGGCCCGCTATTTCACCAGGGAGGGCGATGTGTACCGCATCGACCCCAAACTCCAGCGCCTGATCTCCTTCGGGCAGATCAATCTCAACGACAAGGCGCAGTTGCAAAAGGTGGAGCGTTCGCAAATCGTGTTCTGCCGCAACGTGATCATCTATTTTGACGATGAAATGAAGCGCAACGTGATCAGCGCGTTTTACGACAACCTGATGCCCGGGGGCTATCTGCTGATCGGTCATTCGGAATCCCTGCACAACTTGAGCCGCGCGTTCAAACCGGAGCATCACGCCGGTTCGATCGTCTACTGCAAGCAGAGTTAGCCATGGCCAAAATACTTGCGGTCGCCAACCAGAAGGGCGGGGTGGGCAAAACCACCACCACGCTTTCGCTGGGCGCGGCGCTGGCCCGGCGCGGGCACCGCGTGCTGCTGGCGGATCTGGATCCCCATATCTGCGCCTCGGTGCATCTGCGCTTTTATCCGGACGCGCAAGCCAGGACGCTGCTGGACGTCTTCCTTGCGCAGCCGGAGGAGTGGCCCGCGCTGTGGGAGCAGATCATCACCCGGCACGAGGATCAGGTGTGCGATTTCGCGCCCGGCAACGTCCGCATGGCCGAACTGGAGAGCGATCTGCGCGACCGCCGGGGCAAGGGCCTCATCCTCAAAGCGGCGCTGGAGCCGCTTGGCGCAACCTACGATTATATTCTGCTGGACTGCCCGCCGCACATGGGCCTGATCATGGCCAACGCCCTTGTGGCGTCGGACTTGCTGCTCATTCCCATCCAGACGGATTTTCTGGCCCTGCACGGCCTGATGCTGCTGTTCGACACCGTGCGCACGCTCAACAAGGCCCTGCCTGCGCCCATCAGCTACCGGGCCTTCGCCACCATGTACGACCGCCGGGCCAAAGCCTGCACAAAGGTTCTGGACATGCTCGCCCAAAAGCTGGGCGACGCCATGTTCACCACCGTGATCAGCATGGACACGCGCTTCCGCGACGCGAGCGCGATGGGCAAAGTCATTTACGACATCGATCCCCACAGCAGGGGGGCGCAAGGCTACGCCGCGCTGGCCGAGGAGGTGGCGGCCCTATGGTAAAATCTCCCATGGAATATTTCGCGGCCCAGGATTTTTCCATGGAACAGCCGCAAAACCGGGACATAAGCCCGGCGGAGCGCGCGTTCCTGAAAAAATACCTGGGCCTTGGCGATGATCTGGACGGCGGTTTTGACGCCGCCGGCGCGGCGCGGGGCATTCCCGAAACGGAAGCCCGGCCCGTGCTCTCGCTGGCCCCGGATGTTGCGCCCGCGGCGCCCGCCCCGGCAGCCGCCCCGGCGCCCGCGCCCGTCCCGCCCGCTCCCGAAATCACGGCCGCCGCGCCTTTGGCCCCCGCGCCCGTTGCGCCGGCTTCCGCGCCCGTCCCGCCCGCCGAAGAGCCCGAACCCGTCGACGCCATGCTCCGCCGCCAGGAATTTGTGACCCTGGTCGGCTTTTATCTGGGGGCCGACGCTTTTGTCATCCCGATCGACGTGGTGCATGAGGTTATCCGCTACGAAGAGCCCTACAAGCTGCCCAAAGCCCCTTCCTACATGCCGGGCGTGGTCAACCTGCGCGGCCGCATCCTGCCGGTGATCCGGCTGGGCGAACTGCTGCTGTCGGACGCTTCGGCCCTGCGGCCGTCCGGCGGCGGGCTCATCATCATCTGTGAGGGCAGGGGCTTGCAGGTGGGCCTGATGATCGACAAATTGCACACCATGTTCAAAGCCGGGCAGGCCGACATCAACTGGAACGCCGAAGCCCACCTGGGGCCGAGCGCGGAGCTGTTGTCCGGCCTGCTGGAAACCGGCGAAAAACTGCTTGGCATCGTTTCCATCGAAAAGCTTGTCGACAAGATAATTGAAATGTAGGAAAGCCATGAGCAAAAACGTGCTTATTGTGGATGACTCCAAAACTGTCCGCAACCTGGTGGCGTTCATCCTGAAAGCGGAAGGCATCAAGGTGACCACGGCCGAAGACGGCCTGGACGGTCTGGAAAAGCTGTACTCCATGCCGGAACTCGATTTAATCCTGACCGACGTCAACATGCCGCGCATGGACGGTTTTTCGTTTATCAGCGCGGTGCGCGAGCAGGAGGCCTACAAGGATATCCCGATCATCATCCTTTCCACGGAAGGGGCCGAGGAGGATATCCAGAAAGGCATGCGCCTTGGCGCGAACCTGTATATGGTCAAACCCGCCCAGCCCGAAAAAATGGTGCGCAACATAAAGATGTTGCTGGGCTGACCGATAGAAACAACATGCTTTTAAGGCGAAGCCGTAACGGCAAAACGCCCTCCCCGGCGAGAGGCCGCAAGAAAAGGTGAACGGTATGAGCCAAGACTTTCTTGACCCGGAATTGCTGACAGATTTTATCGTTGAATCCAAGGAACACCTGGAAACGATAGAACCCAACCTGCTGGAGCTGGAAAAGGCGCCCGACAATCTGGCGTTGCTGAACGAAATTTTCCGCCCCATGCACTCCCTGAAAGGGGCTTCCGGCTTTTTGGGCTTAAACCGCATCAATCAGCTGGCGCACAAGTCCGAAAACATTCTGGACGAACTGCGCAAAGGCGTGATGACGGTCACTTCCGAAATCATGGACGTCATCCTGGCCTCCACCGACGCCCTGCGCCAGATGATCGACAATCTCGAAACGTCCAATGCCGAAGGCGATGTGCCCACCGAGCACATCATCAGCCAGATCGAGGCGATCATGCGGGGCGAACAGGCAATGCCTGCGGCAGTGCCGGCGGCAGCGTCCGCACCCGCTTCCGCCGCCGCGCCCGCGCCCGCCCCCGTAGCTGCTCCGGAAGCTTCCGCGCCCGGCCGCAAGCCCGCGGCGGCGCTGTCCGCGCGCGAGTGGGTGGCCGCACTGCCCCGCAAGGCCGCCGTCAAGCTGACGTCTTTCGGCGAAGGGCATTTGAAGGATTTTATCGACGAAGCGCGTGAAAATACCGAAAATATCAATACCGGCCTGCTGGAGCTGGAGCGCAGCCCCTCGGGCAATACCGAGCTGGTCAACGATATTTTCCGCTTTTTCCACAACCTCAAGGGCAACAGCGGCATCCTGGACTACAAGGAGCTGAACGGCCTGACCCATGAGGCGGAAACCCTGCTCAACCGCTCGCGCCAGGGCGACCTGGAAGTGACGCACGATCTGGTGGATCTGCTGCTGGTGGTGGCGGACGCCATGGACGCGCTGATCAACGCCATCGACCCCGCCGCCGGCAACGCCGCGCCGCCCGACATGGGCGAACTGCTTGGCCAGTTGCAGAAGGCCGTGGCGGGCGAGGGCATTGGCCTGCCGCCCAGCCTGCTGGCCTCCGGCGAAGCCGCCCCGGCGGAAGCCGCGCCCTTGCAGGCCGCCGGAGCGGATCGCGACGAAGGCGACAAGGACATGTTTTTGGTGGCCGTGCGCCAGCAGCAGGCCATCATGAAAGAAGCCATGGGCGCCCTGGAAAAGGATTCCGCGCAAAAGGACAAGCAGGACGCCTTGTACCGCTGCCTGATCGCCATCCAGAATTCCGCGGGCTTTATGGGCTTTGGCGAACTGAAAGTTTACGCCGAGCGCACCGCCGGCCTGGTGGATCAGGCCCGCAAGAGCGATATGGACTTCGGCCTGATGCTGGGCATCCTGGATCAGGAAATCAGCATCATAGCCGACATGGTGGAGCAGGCCGTGGCCGCTCCCGCGCCCGAAGCCGCTCCGGCTCCGGCTCCCGCGCAGCCCGCCGCGCCCAAAGCCGAAGCTCCGGCGGCGGCCGTGGCGGCGCCCAAAGCCGAGCCCGCTCCGGCGGCCGCGGCCAAAGCGCCCGAGCCCGCCCGCGCCGCCCCCGCGGCGGCAGCGGCGGCGGCCAAGCCGGCCGAACCCGCAAAGGCGGCGTCTTCCAGCATCCGCGTGGATCACGAAAAGCTCGACCACCTGATGAACCTGATCGGCGAGTTGCTGATCAACCGCAACCGCTACGCCATGATCGCCAAAACGCTGGAATCGGGCGGCAAAGACGTGGACGTCGCCGCCGTGGCGCAGGATCTTTCCGAAACCACTTACGCGATGGCCCGGGTGTCCGACGAATTGCAGGACACCATCATGAAAGTCCGCATGGTGCCGGTGGCTTCCGTGTTTTCGCGCTTTCCGCGCCTGGTGCGCGACCTCTCGCGCAAAAGCGGCAAAGAGGTCGAACTGGTTCTGGAAGGTGAGGAAACCGAACTGGACAAGAGCGTGGTGGAGGTCATCAACGACCCGCTCATGCACCTGATCCGCAACTCCGTGGATCACGGCATCGAGTCGGCGGAAGAGCGCGTGGCGGCGGGCAAGGATCCCGTCGGCAAGGTCTACCTGCGCGCCTACCACAAGGGCAATTCGGTCGCCATTGAAATTGAGGACGACGGCAAGGGCATCGACCCGGAAAAAATGCGCGAAGTCGCCGTGCGCAAGGGCATCATCACGCCCGAGGAAGCCAGGAACCTGGACGACAGGGAGGCGGTGGATCTCATTTTCGCGCCGGGCTTTTCCTCGGCGGAAAAAATTACGGACATCTCCGGCCGCGGCGTGGGCATGGACGTGGTGCGCACCAACGTGAAAAACCTCAAGGGCAGCGTCAACACGTCTTCCGTGCTCGGCAAGGGCACGCGCTTTACGCTTTCGCTGCCGCTGACCCTGGCCATTATCGAAGCGCTGATGATCAAGATGGGCGACCAGATGTACGCCATCCCGCTGGACGCCGTGTCCACCACGACCAAGCTGGAGTCCGTGCGCCTGACCGACGTCAAGGGCCGCAAGGCCGTGACCATGCGCGGCGAAGTGCTGGGCATCGTGGAGCTGGCCGAACTCCTCAACCTGCGCAGCCGCTCGGCGCAACTGCCCGAGGTGCTTTCCGTCGTCATCATTCAGGATAACGAGCGCCACCTCGGCCTGGTGGTCGATCACCTGCTGGATCGGCAGGAAATCGTCATCAAGTCGCTCGGCACCTACCTCAGCGACGTGCGGGGCCTTTCCGGGGCCAGTATCCTGGGCGACGGCAGCGTGGTGCTGATCCTTGATCCGCACGAAATTTACATGATGGCCACGTCAAAAGCGTTATAATGCCGGGCCGGGGAGGCAACTCTCCGGCTTTTTGGGGGGATGCGTTGCAAAATCCGTCTTCATGCCTCTTTTGGGACAATCAGAATCCTGTTGACAGCCTCGGCGTTATAGCCTACCTCCTAAAGTGCTGTGAGATTCTAATGTCGGGCGGGCTACAGGCTTCCCGATAGCGATAGTTGTGATAGCCCCTCCGCTTCGGCGGGTGGCGAGCAGGCGTGAAAAAGAATGGGGACTCTTTTTCACGCCTGTCTCTTTTGGTGTTGATGCGCATTGTTTTGCACACCGCATGGCGCATGATGCGTCTTTTTTTTCGTAGAGATGAACACAGGCCGGCGCGCATTCGCCGGCGCGTTCTTCCGGAACTTTCCAGAGTCGCTGTGCCGCCGCGCTCCGGGTTTAGGCGCCTGCCGCAAAAGGATTGGCGTCTGGCGCGTCCATCGCGCGGCCCTGCCACCAGTCGCGCTGATCAAGCAGGCGGTCGAGCAGGCGCAGGGTGCCGCCCTTGCTCGCGGCCCAGTCCGGGGCCAGCAGTTCGCCGGGCGCGGGATCGCCGGTGAGGCGGTGCAGCACAAGCGAGGAAGGCAGGAGCGCCAGGGCCTCGGCCAGCAGTTCGACGTATTCCTCCTGGCTTTGGGGCTGGTAGCGGCCGCCGCGCCAATCGTCCGCCAGCGGCGTGCCGGCGCAGACGTACAGGCTGTGCAGCTTGACGCCCGCCACCGGCAAATCCGCAATCCAGCGCACGGTTTCCAGAAAATCCTCGCGCGTTTCGCCGGGCAGGCCGGCCATCAGGTGCGCGCACACGTTCAGGCCGTGGCGGGCCGCCATGCGGATGGCTCGTTCGGAATCCGCCGCGTTGTGCCCCCGGCGCACGCGGGCCAGCGTGGCGTCGTGGCGCGACTGCACGCCCAGTTCCAGCCAGAGTTCCGGCCAGATTTCCGGCCGGGAACGGGCGGCCAGCAGGGCCAGCTTTTCCTCGTCCAGGCAGTCGGGCCGCGTGCCCACGCAAACGCCGATCAAACCGGGCAGCCCTTCCAGTTGATCCAGCAGGCGGGCCAGGCGTCCGGCCGGGCCGTAGGTATTGGAAAACGCCTGCAAATAGCCCAAAAAAAGCCGGGTGTTCTTCAGCCTGTCGCTTGCGGCGAAGCGCTCGCGCCAATAGGCCCACTGTTCCGCCAGGGAAATTTCGCCGATTCCGGAGCCCGATCCCAGGGCATTGCAAAAAGTGCAGCCGCCTTTGGCGATGGTTCCATCGCGGTTGGGGCAGCCGGATCCGGCGTCCAGGGGGATTTTTTGCACCTTTTCGCCATGGCGCGCGCGCAGCCATGCATCCAGCGAACGATAGCGCGTAACCTTTTTCATGTTGACAGTCCGGCTTTTGTGGGCCTAGAAACAATGGTTTAGAAGCGTAACGTCAAGGCAGAGAGTACGACTCATGGCCAAATTTTTGGATACGATTTTAGGCATTTTTTCCAATGATCTCGCGATCGACCTCGGCACGGCCAATACCTGCGTCTACGTCAAGGGCCACGGCATTGTCCTGCGCGAGCCCTCCGTGGTGGCGGTTAAAAAGGACGCGCGCGGCAACAATCAGGTGCTGGCCGTCGGCTCCGAGGCCAAGCGGATGCTGGGCCGCGCGCCGGGCAACATTCAGGCCATCCGTCCCATGAAAGACGGCGTTATTGCCGACTTTGAAGTGACGGAGGCCATGCTCCGCTATTTTATCGCCAAAGTCCATAACCAGCGTCGCCTGGTGCGGCCGCGCATCATGATCTGCGTGCCCACCGGCATCACGCAGGTGGAAAAGCGCGCGGTCAAGGAATCGGCCCAGAGCGCGGGCGCGCGCGAAGTCTACCTGATCGAGGAGCCCATGGCCGCGGCCATTGGCGCCAACCTGCCCATCCAGGAGCCCACCTCCAACATGGTGGTGGATATTGGCGGCGGCACCACGGAAGTGGCGGTCATTTCGCTTTCGGGCATCGTGTATTCCAAATCGGTGCGCGTGGGCGGCGAC
This sequence comes from Mailhella sp., assembly GCA_031552135.1. Taxonomy (GTDB): domain Bacteria; phylum Desulfobacterota; class Desulfovibrionia; order Desulfovibrionales; family Desulfovibrionaceae; genus Mailhella. Next base: position 17,889 of record JAVBMS010000067.1, on the reverse strand, counting down.
AAAATGGACGAGGCCATCCTGCGCCACGTCAAGCGCAAGTACAATATGCTCATCGGCGAATCCTCGGCGGAGGCGATCAAGATCAAGATCGCCTCGGCGTTTCCGCAGGATCCGGAGGAGCAGATCGAGGTCAAGGGGCGCGATCTGGTTTCGGGCATCCCCAAGACGGACTTCATCACCTCCGCCGAAGTGCGCGAAGCCATTTCCGAGCAGGTGGACGCCATTGTGCAGGCCGTGCGCGTGGCCCTGGAGCAGACTCCGCCCGAACTCGCGGCCGACATTGTGGATCGCGGCATCGTGCTGACCGGCGGCGGCGCGCTGCTCAAGGGCCTCGACCAGTTGCTGCGGGAAGAAACCTCCCTGCCCATTTTTGTGGTGGACGATCCGCTTTCCACCGTGGTGATGGGCACCGGCCTCGCGCTCGACAATCTCCATTCCCTGCGCGAAGTCTGCATCAGTTAGGCAGACCGCCCGAGACAGGCTCCCGGCCCGGCGCGTTGCAAACGGGCGTGGCCGGGCGGGCCGTTGACGGGCGATTTCGCCGCTTTGCATGTGTTGACAATGTCCGGGGAGAGGCGGTCTTGTGAATCCACGCCGGGTTATCCTGCTGGCAGCCCTGGCCCTGCTGCTTTTTCTGGGGCTCTATACCTGGAATCAGCGCACGGGGCACTGGGACGGGATCAGTTCCAACTCCGGGCTGGAGTTTTCCGGCTGGGTGACAGGCGCTTTCCGGCGTACGGGCGATACCGTGACCGGCCTCTGGGATCGTTACCTCGCGCTGTGGAATGTGCGTGAGGAAAACGACGAGCTGCGCCGCCGTATTGATCTCATGGAACGCGATCTGGCGGCCGCGGCGGAAGACCGCGCCGAGCTGGCGCGCCTGCGCGCGCTGCTGAGCCTTGACCCCCTGCCGGAGTGGACAACGGCGGGCGCGCGCGTTTTGGGCGGCCGCATGGGCCCGAGCGCCGCGCTGGAAAGCCTGACGCTGTCGCGCGGCTACCTGACCGGCGCGCGGCCCGGAACGCCCGTGGTTGTGCCGCAGGGCCTGGTGGGCCGGGTGTTCAAGGCCGGGCCCAGCGTGTCCGTGGCCCTGCTGCTGACGGACGCGGGCAGCCGCGTGGCCGTGATGACCTCGCGCGGCCGGGTGCAGGGCATTTTGGCGGGCGGGGGCGCAAACGCGCCGCTGGAAATGCGTTTTGTCCGCCAGAACGCCCATGTGGAGCCCGGCGAAACGCTGGTGACCTCCGGCCTGGACGACGCCTACCCCAAGGGCCTGCCCGTGGCCAAAATCACCAGCGTCGGCCCCGGCGCCACGTCCATGCAGGAAATTCAGGCCGAGCCCCTGGCCGATCTGCAAAAACTGGAAGAAGTGCTGCTGCTGGAACGCCCGGCCGGTTGGCGCGCGCGCCAGCCCGGCGAAATTTATACCCGCACGCCGCGCGAGATTCCCGTGCCCGCGCCGGACGCCCTTCCCGACGGGCAGGGCGACGATGCGGCGTCTTCCCCCGCGTCCCCCGCGCAACAGGCCGCGCCGCAGGCCGTGCCGCAGGCTGCGCCTGACGCCGTGGGGCGGCGCCCGTCATGAATTGGCTCAACATCCTCTGGTGGGCGGTCTACATTGGCGTGGCGATTGTCCTGCAAGCAAGCGTGCCCGGCATCGACTTTCTTCTGCCCGGCTTCATTCTGGCCATTCAGGAGCGCAATCCCTTCCAGTTCCTCTGGCTGGCCGGCATTTTCATCCTCCTGCAGGAGGGCATGGGCAGCATGGCGTTTGGCGGCGTTCTGCTCTGGTACAGCCTGACCGTGCTTTTGTTTTTCATCGGGCAGAATTTGTTCGAGGGAGAGAGTTTTCTGTTTATTTTCCTGCTCAGCGGGTGCCTCGGGGTGGCGCACTACGCGGTGTTCTCCACCATGGCCGGCCTGCAGGACATGCCTGTGGACGCCAACCTGCTGATGGAAGAAAGCGTGTTCCAGGCGCTCCTGACCCCGTTTGTCTGGCGCTTTGCGCGTTTTGTCCGCCGGGTTCCCCGCCATGAAAATCCAGCTTGACTCCGAAGGCTATCAGCCGCCCCGCTCCGGCCTGCTGCTGTTGCAGGCCGCCATCGGCATTCTGTTCGTGGTTTTTTGCGCCCGCTTCTGGTACCTGCAAATCCATCGCGGCGCGGAATACGCGCGCCTGGCGCAGGAAAACCGCCTGCGGCACGAGCGCATTTTCGCCTCGCGCGGCGAAATTTATGATCGCAACGGCACGCTGCTGGCTGAAAACCGGCCCGCGTTCGGGCTTTCGCTGACGCGGGAGGACTGCCCGGACATCCCCGCCGCGCTGGCCCAGGTCAGCGCCTGGACGGGCGTGCCGCTGGAGCGCATCACCGCCCGTTACGAACAGGACAGCGGCAAGGGGCGCATTTTTGACCCCATCCTGCTTTTGACCGACATTCCCTTCGAGCAGGTGGCGGCCATTGAAACCGAGCTGTACCGCTGGCCCGGCCTCCAGGTGGTGACGCATTCGCGGCGGCATTACACGCACGGCCCCACGTTCGCCCACATTCTCGGCTATGTGGCCGAGGCCAACGAGGCGGAACTGGCGGCCGACAAGGACCTTGCCCTGGGCGACACCGTGGGCCGCCAGGGCCTGGAACTGGTGCTGGAGCGCGGCCTGCGCGGCAAAAAAGGCCTGTACCGCCTGGATGTGGACGTGTTCGGCCGCCCGCTGAACCGGACGATGGTCGAAGCGCCGCACAGCGGCGAAAACGTGGTGCTCTCGCTCGACGCTTCGTTGCAGGAAGCCGTCATGGACGCCATGGGCGACTATTCCGGCTGCGTGGTCGTCATGGATCCGGACAGCGGCAAGCTGCTGGCCCTGGTCACCAAACCGTCGTACGACAATAACCTGTTTATCGGCGGCATGTCGCAAAAGGACTGGGACGCCCTGCGCCTTGACCCGCGTTTTCCGCTCCAGAACCGCGCCATCCAGAGCGTCTATCCGCCCGGTTCCGTCTGGAAGCTCATGATGGCGGGCATGTTGCTCAACCACGGCGTTTCGCCGGCGGAAAAAGTTTTCTGCCCCGGCAGCTACACGCTGGGCAACCATACGTTCCGCTGCTGGCGCAAGGGCGGGCACGGCATGGTGGACATGGCCCATTCGCTGATCAATTCCTGCGACGTTTATTATTATACCATGGGCGACAGGATGGGCATCGACAATATCGAGGCCTTCGCCAGGGCGTGCGGCTACGGCCGCCCCACGGGCATCGATCTGCCGCATGAAAACTCGGGCCTTGTGCCCTCGCGCCAATGGAAACGCGAACGGTTCCGCGAGCGCTGGCAGGGCGGGGAAACCATCAACGTTTCCATCGGGCAGGGGCACACCCTGGTCACGCCGCTGCAAACCGCCGTGTTTATCGCCTCCCTGCTCAACGGCGGCGATCTGCTCAAGCCGCAGCTTTTGGAAAACGCCCCGCGCGAAGCGAACGGCGTCATCCCGTTCACGCCCGCGCACCGCGATCTGCTGCTGGACTACATGGTGCGCACCGTGGACGCGCCCGGCGCCACGGCCCGCATCCTGCACCGGCCCGACATGCGCATTGGCGGCAAAACCGGCACGGCGCAGGTGGTCAAGCTGCGCATGGAGGGCGAGCGCCGCCTCAAGGCTTCGGAAATGGAGTTTCTGGAGCGCGACCACGCCTGGCTGGCCACCTGGGGCGAAAAGAACGGCCGCCGTGTTGTGGTGGTCACCATGCTGGAGCATGGCGGGGGCGGCTCTTCCGCCGCCGGCCCGGTTACCAAGGCCGTGTACGATATTCTTTTTCCGCGCGAAACCCCGGCGCAGTAAAGCGCTTATTGAAAAAACGCCCGGCGCGTCAGGCCCATTTTGTATTCGAAGGTTCGTATAGATTTGCTATGCGAGCGTTTCTGGCTTCCAAAAACTTGATCGTATTATCTTTATATATCAAATATTCTTCAATGCAGCTTGGAACTGGAGGAGTATTGAAATTGTCAAAAGGTGTTGCAATTTTTACAGTGGAATAATCCGATGACACAATATCCTGCAAAAGAAAAAAATCTATATATCCTTTAAAGTCATTGAATAACGAAAAAAAATTTGAATATCGTTTAAACGTTTCATAAAGCGGACTGGTTTCTGATTGATAATAACGCCTGACGCATTCAATTGTTAAATCAAACCTGTCAGAAATTTTTCTATTGAATCCACGATCTCCATTGATGGTTATCTTATTATTTATCCTGTTACACGGCCAAATGACAATTCCTCCGATTGTATTAGATAATTGATAAAAATTTTCAATTTCATCAGTTGAGACTTGCGAAATAATATTTTTTAAGTTTTCACGTCTTGTAAAAGTTGCAATTGCTCTGTCGCTTGATAGAAAAAATTCACCGAGATCGGATTTATGATAAAGACGATTTTCGCTTATTTTAATGAGCCTAAATACATTGCCGTTCGGCAATGGCTTGCTCCATAAAATTCGATGATATTCTTGCAGGGTAGGGCTGTATCTGTCCGAGTCCCGCCCGCCCGCCTCGGCTTGAAAGTCAAAGCCTATATCAATGAGCGTTTTCATCCAAGGCTTCCCCCTCGGCTTTGCCCGATTGAGGCGTCTCAACTGTAAAGCGAAAATACCTTAACGCGCCCGGCGCGTCAGTTTTTGCCCGCCGATACCAGCATGGCGCTGAACGCCTCCACCGTGCTCTTGGCCCAATCCAGTTCCGCTTCCGGATCCGCGCCCGGCGCGACGAAGGAGCTTGCGGACACAAAAAGCGGCGCGTCGCCCGCCAGGACAAGCGCGGTGCAGAGCGCCGCGGTCAGGGTGGCGTCCGTTTCCATGGGGTAGGAGGTCAGGGTCAGGAAGATGTGCGCGTTGTCGTCCGGCCCCGCTTCCACCAGCACCGAGGCTCCCTGGCGGATGGCCTCCCTATGGAAGGCCGCCAGCGCGGCTTTGTCCGCCCGGATGTTGTCGGGCGCGCGGCGATAGCCCGTGTAGGCCGCTTCCAGCGTGCGGATCGCGCCTTCCAGATGCTTTTTTTCCGGCGAAGGGGGCAGGGCGGGCCGCCCCGTAAAGCCGTACAGGCACACCTGCCGGGTCACGGCGTCGGCGCGGCCTTCGGCCAGGCGCTGGGCCATGCCGTTGGGCAGGTAAAGGCGCAAAAGCTCGCCGTCCAGCGTGTCCTGCACGGCCCGCGTGAATTCCGGCGCGGTCAGGGTCACGTCGGCAAAGCCCGCCGGGGCCACCACGTTCAGGCTGGTTTTGCCGTAGACAATAGGCTCGGCCGCAAGCGCGGCGGGCGCGCAGGCCAGCCATGCGGCCGCCAGCAGAGCGCCCGGCAGGGCGCGCGTCAGGCGGAAAAGACGGGCGGGGCGAAAAAAATGGCGCGTCATCATCATTTTATGACCTTGCGGAAAAGTTGGAGCCGGCGCTCGCCAAAGGGCGGGTAGCGCAGAGGGATGTCGGGCCGGACGCGCTGATGCACCACACTTTTAAGGTTGCTGAACAGATCGAACCCGGCCTTGCCGTGGTAGCGGCCCATGCCGCTTGCGCCCACGCCGCCGAAGGGCAGATCCGGCGCGGAAACGTGGAGCAGCACGTCGTTGACGCAGCCGCCGCCGAAGGGAATTTCGGCCAGCGCGCGGCGCTCGAGCGCCTTGTCGTTGGTGAAAAGATAGAAGGCCAGCGGCTTTTCGCGGCCGCGCACGAAGCGGAAGGCTTCGTCAATGTCGTCGTACGCCAGAACGGGCAGCAGCGGGCCGAAAATTTCCTCGGCCATGGCGGGATGCCCGGGCGTGGCGGCAAAGGCCGTGGGCGCGATTTTGCACAGGTTTCGATCCGCCGTGAGCGGAATATCCGCGAGGCCGAGCAGGCGGTCGAAGGCCTTGTGGCTGACAATGCGCCCGTAGTCCGGGTTATGCAGGGGGTCGGGGCCCAAAAATCCGGCAAAGGCGCGGGCCAGGCGTTCCAGAAACGGCTCCCGCGCGCGGCGCTCGATCCAGACATAGTCCGGGGCGACGCAGGTTTGCCCGGCGTTGAGCATTTTGCCCCAGGCGACGCGCCGGGCCGCGATGTCCAGATCCGCGTCGGGCGCGATGATAACGGGGCTCTTGCCGCCCAGCTCCAGGCAGACCGGGGTGAGGTGGCGCGCCGCCGCTTCCAGGATGACGCGCCCCACGCGGGTGCTGCCGGTGTAGAAAATGAAGTCGAAGCGCTCGGCCAGCAGTTCTTCGTTCGCCCCTTCGCGGGGGGCGATCAGGCTGACATGCTCCGGGGCGAAGACGGACGCCACGATGCCTTCCAGCGCACGGGCCGTGGCCGGCGCGGAGGAGGACGGCTTGAGCGCGGCGCAGTCGCCCGCGGCCACGGCGGCGGCCAGGGGGCCCAGCGTCAGTTGCAGCGGGTAGTTCCAGGGCGCGAAAATCAGCGCCAAGCCCAGAGGCTCGGGGTGGATGCGGCCGGAGGCCAGGCCGAGCGCCAAAGGCAGCCGCGCCCGGCGCGGGCGCGCCCAGCATTTGAGCTTGGCGGCCATGTGGCCGGTTTCGGCCAGGGCCTGGCCCACTTCGGTCATGTAGGCCTCGGTCGCGCCCTTGCCGAGATCGTCGCGCAACGCGGCCAGCAGCAGGGCTTCATTATCCAGAATGGCCGCGCGCAGGTCGCGCAGCTTTTGCTGGCGAAAGGCCGGATCAAGCGTGGCCCCGCTGGCGAAGTACGCGCGTTGCGCGGCGACGATTTCCGCTATGGGCCGGGGAGATGAGGGAACGTGCGCCATGATGAACTCCGGGATGAATTCCGGCTGACGTGATGTTTTGGGGTAGCACGGGGCGATGCAAAGGGCAACACGCAATACAATATATGTAAATTCGGTTTATTATAGCATTACAGGGCTGTGCTGCGCGTTTTTTTACGTTGATTTCGGCCGATTTTTGCGCGATTCCGGCCCGGAAGCTTGTATTTTTGCGGCCACCGGGCTACACACGAGGCAAGCGGAGGACGTATGCCCCAGACGAAGCATTCGGCGCAGGAACGGTTGACGGACGCGCAAATAGCGGAGCATTGCCGATGCCTTGTCAGCCACTTTTGTGGCTTTGGCAACGTGAGGGCGAATCTTGAGGTCTTTTTCGCGTATCTGGCGCGGCACATCCCCTGCACGCGCATCCTGTGCCTGACGCTGGACAAGGAGCGGCAGACCCCGCTGGCCATGGCGGAATGGGTGGAGCGGCCCGAGCTGGGCATGCATCCTGTGTCGTCGTTCCGGCCGGTTTCTCTGGATCTTGTGGAGCAGACGGCGGGCTTTCCCGCCTGGTCGCCCGACGACGAGTCGCACGGCGTGGCTGTCTCGCGCTTTGACGATTACGCGCGCGGCAAGCGCGCCTCCGCCTTTTTCCGTTTGCTGGGCGCGCCCACGCAGCACGCGGCCCTTTTGGCGCGGCTGTATCGCGACAACCGCCGCCTGACGCTGCTATTGCTTGATTCGCCCACGGCGGCCGCGTTCAAGCCCGGCCACGCCGAACTGCTGGCCGCGCTGTGCGAGCCGCTCAAAGACATTTTTTCGTGGCTGCCCGCGCTCTCCGGCCGGGGCGAAATTCCCGCGCTGCCTAACGTGGAGCTTTTGACGTCGTACGATCTGCTCAAGCGCTGCCCAACCCTGTCCCATCTGGTGCGCCAGCTGGAAGGGCTGGCCGCCACGGACGCCACCGTGCTGGTGCTGGGCGAAAGCGGCGCGGGCAAGGAAGTGCTGGCCGACTCGCTGCACCTGCTCTCGGGCCGGCGGCGCGGCCCGCTGATCAAGGTCAACTGCGCGGCCCTGCCGGAAACGCTGGCCGACAGCCTCTTTTTTGGCCACGAAAAAGGCTCGTTCACCGGCGCGACGCAGACCCACATCGGTTTTTTTGAGCAGGCGCACGGCGGCACGCTGTTTCTTGACGAAGTGGCCGAACTTTCGCCCGCCAGCCAGGCCCGGCTTCTGCGCGTGCTGGAGACGCAGGCGTTCCAGCGCGTGGGCGGCACGCGGACGCTGGTTTCGGACGTGCGCCTTGTGGCGGCCACCAACCGCGATCTCAAAGCCATGGTGCGCGCCGGGCAGTTCCGCGAGGATCTGTTCTACCGCCTCTATGTCTACCCGCTGACCATGGAACCTTTGCGCCGCCGCCGCGAAGACATTGTCCCGCTGGTGCAGTATTTTTATTCGTATCTGGTGCATACGCGGGGCATGGCCTCGGCGCCGCCGCTCACCATGGATCAGGTGGCCGAACTGTGCCTGCACCCCTGGCCGGGCAATGTGCGCCAACTGCGCAACGTCATCGAGCGGGGTTTGCTGGAGTCGGTGATCGCCTCCATGCCGTACGTCGATTTTTCCAACGCGCTGCGCAGCGACGATCCCAGCCGCGAGGAAGCGGCCGCGCCTTCGCCCGGCACGCTCAAGGAAGCGGGCGCGCGCGCCATTACGGCGGCCCTGCGCGAAAGCCGGGGGCGCATCCAGGGGACGCACGGCGCGGCCACGCTGCTGGGGCTTTCGCCCAACACGCTCCGCGCCCGTATGCGCGAGCTGGGCATTCCGCTCCCGCGCGAGCTGAAGCGCCGCGAGGAAAGCAACGCCTAATGCAACGGGCCGCGTTGGCGCGGCCCGTGAAGCGTTTTGGCAAGGCCGGGGCATGTCGCGAACATGCCCCGGCTTGTTTTTATTCGGTTACAGCGCCGCCTTGGCCGCCTCGTACCCGGCGTTGAAGCAGGCCAGGTTCTTTTCCAGAAACGCGGGCTTGGTGCCCCGGGCAATGGCCTCGCGCTGCTGGTCGAGCGTCATGGGCATGTTGCCGGCGGCGTATAGCGCGCCCAGCATGACCATGTTCAGGCCCAGGGCGTTGCCCTGCTCCATGGCGATTTTTTTGCCGTCAAAGGCCAGCACCTTGCCGCATTTGCCGCGCAGGTAGGCCAGCAGTTCGTCCACAGGGGGATAGGGCGGGCTGCCGGCGGCCGCAAAGGGTTTGAGCGGCGCGGTAGACGTGATGACCAGCGTGTTTTTGTGCGCCTTGTGCAGCGCGCGCACGGCTTCCATAGGCTCGAAAGCCAGCAGGATGTCCGCGCAGCCGTCCGCTATGGTGGGGCTTTGCGCGCCGCCCAGCACCGCCGTGGATTCCACCACGCCGCCGCGCTGGGCCATGCCGTGGGTTTCGCTGAGGGCCACGGGCACGCCGGCGGCCAGCGCCGCCTCGCCCACCAGTTTGGAGGCCAGCACGTTGCCCTGGCCGCCCACGCCGACAAAGTATATTTTCAATATATTCATGGCTTATTCCTTGACCGGCTTGATGGCGTGTTGCGGGCAAACCTGGGTGCACACGGCGCAACCGGCGCACTGGGAGCGATCGATAGTCACCGCGCCGTCCACAATCTGGAAGGCCGGGCAGCCGTAAGCCGACGTGCAGGTGCCGCAGCGGTCGCACAGATTTTGATCCACGGCGAAGACGAGCTTGGCGCCCTTGCCGCTCTGGCGCTTGTGGTGCAGGGGGCAGGGCTCGCGCGCGATGATGACGGAAAGGCCGTCGTAATCCAGGGCCTCGCGCACGGCGTCTTCCATTTTTTTCAGGTTGGCGGGCTTGACCACCTGGACGTGCTGGACGCCCAGGGCGCGCACCACGGCTTCGGCGTCGATGGGCGTCAGCCCGGCGGCGGCGGCGCGGGGGTCGCTGTCGGGGTTGATGGCGGGCGAGGGCTGGTGCCCGGTCATGGCGGTGACGGCGTTGTCGAGAATGACCAGGGTGAACTTGTGGCCGTTGTAGACGGCGTTGGCCAGGCCGGTCAGGCCGGAGTGGAAGAAGGTGCTGTCGCCGATAAAGGCCAGAACCTGCTGGCCCGTGCCTTCCACGGCCTGCGTCAGGCCGCAGGGCAGGCTGGCGGAAGCGCCCATGCACAAAATGCTGTCGGCCATGCCCAGCGGCGCGCCGTAGCCGAGCGAGTAACAGCCGATGTCGTTGGGGAAGACCACGTCGCGGCCTTCCGCCGCTTTTTTGGCGGCGTAGTACGACATGCGGTGCGGACAGCCGGGGCAGAGGTTGGGCGGGCGCACGGGCAGGGGCGGGCGATCGGCCAGATCCGGCCGGGCGGGCGCGGCGTAAGGCGTTTCGGTAAAGGCGGCCACGGCTTCCTTGACCATTTCGGCATCGTATTCGTAAAGGCGCGAAAGCCGGGCCACGCCCTTGCCCGTAATGGGGAGCGTCAGGCCGTTTTCCTGGGCCAGAGCCTTGATCCAGGTTTCCATGATCGGCTCCAGCTCTTCCACCACCAGCACGCCCTTTTTGCCGCGCATAAAGGCCAGGGCGGCATCGTCGGGTTCGGGATAGCTGAAGCCCACGCGCAGCACGGCCACGCGGCTTTCCAGCCCGAGGTCGCGCACGGCGTCCTGCACGTAAGCGGCGCTGATGCTGTTGGTCACAATGCCGTAAGGCGCGTCGGCCGGGCCGCTGACGCTGTTGAAGCGCGAGGCGTTGGCCTGGGCTTTGGCTTTGTCCAGGCGGGCCAGCAATTTTTTATGCATGACGGCCGCGTTGGCGGGCAGACAGACCAGATCGCGGGGCGATTTTTCCAGACGCTGCGGCTTGGGCGGCTCGGCCACGGGGCCGAATTCCACCGCGCCGCGCAGATGGGCCACGCGGGTCGTGGAGCGCACCATGACGGGCATGCCCAGCTCGCGCGAAAGGCGGAAGGCCTCCACGGTCATGTCCTTCATGTCCTGCGCGGACGAAGGCTCGAACAGCGGCACGCCGAACAGGCGGGCGTAGGCCCGGTTGTCCTGCTCGTTCTGGCTGGAAAAGAGGCTGGGGTCGTCCGCGTTGTAGATGACCAGCGAGCCGCGCACGCCCAGGTAGGCCAGCGTACCCAGCGGATCGGCCGCCACGTTGAGGCCCACATGCTTCATGGCGGTCAGGGTGTTGAAGCCCGCCAGGGCCGCCCCGGCGGCCGCTTCCATGGCCACCTTCTCGTTGGTGCCGAATTCCATGCGGAACGGCGCCTTGTCCTGCAAATTGAACAGCAGCGTGCTGACCTCGGACGACGGCGTGCCGGGGTACGAACAGGCATAGTTCAGGCCCGCCTCATACGCGCCGCGCACCAGCGCCTCGTTGCCCATCAGCAGCGCCCGCTTTCCGGGGGCGTTTTCCAGTAACTGACTCATACGACCTTCCTTAAAAAATCCCGTTGTCTATCACGCGATTTTTGCCCTAAGTCGCGCGTTCTGTCCAGCGCGGGCCGGGATCGGGCTTCAGCGGCCAAGCGGCCCCTGGCTGACGATCCGCCCGTCTTCCAGCACGGCCTCGTGGGTGGAGGAGGGCAGCCTGTCGCCCGCATGATGGCTGACCAGCACGGTTTGCAGGCCGTCGCGGATGCGGGCTTCCACTATGTCGATCAGCGCCTGGCGGCTTGCGGCGTCCAGGCCGGAAAAGGGCTCGTCCAGCAGCAGCAGGGCGGGGTTGCCCGCCAGCGCGCGGGCCAGCAGAACTTTGCGGGCCTGCCCGGTGGAAAGCGAGCGGAACGGCCGCTCCGCCAGTTCCTCCATGCCCACTTCGGCCAGGCGGCAGCGCACTTCGGCGCGTTCTTCCGGCTCCGGTTCGCGGTACACGCCAAGGCTGCCGCACAGCCCGCTGAACACCACCCCGGCCGCGCTTTCGTCGTAGGGATAAAGGGCCTGGAGCCGGTCGGACACCATGCGGATGCGCTGCTGGATCTCTTCCAGCGTCCGCAGTTCTCCGTTGTCGATTGCGCGGGTCACGCCGCCTCCGGCGGCGGCGTTTTCGTCCCCGGCCAGAAGGCGCAGCAACGTGGACTTGCCCGCGCCGTTGCCCCCGGCCACCACCCATTGCTCGCCCGGCTCCATGCGCCAGGAAACAGCGTGCAGCACTTCCGCGCGCTCCACAAAAACCGTGGCGTTGCGCACGGCAATGCGCACGTTGCCGCTCCGCGCGCGGCCGCATGGAGGCGGGGGCAGCGTTGCGCGTTCCGCGCTTTGCCCGCTTTCCGGGCCTTCGGCAATCCTGCCCTGTTCCATGCGCAGGGTGGCGCGCACAAAGCCCGGCAGGGAGCGGCGGTGGGTGGCCAGGATCATGGTCGGCGCGTCGGGACGCCGGGCCAGTTCCTCCAGCGTCAGCAAAAATGCGGTGCGCGTGGGCGCGTCCAGGCCGTCCAGCGCTTCGTCGAGCAGCAGCAGGGCCGGACGCCGGATCAGCGCGCGCAGCAGCAGAACAAGCCGCAACTGCCCCTGCGAAAACGTGTTGGCGGGCAGATCCAGCAGGCGTTCGGCCCGGAAGGGCCGCGCCAGATCCGCCGCCAGCGCGCGCTCCTGTTCGCTTGGCTGGCGGTAGAGCAGGTAATCGTCGTACAGGCCGGACAGCACCAGTTCCTCGCCGCGTATGTTCCAGGACTGACGCGCGTATTTCTCTTGCAGGGCGGGGGAGAGCAGGGAGGTCATGGCGCGCCCGGCCAGAGGCGCATCATCGGGTGTGTTCCCGTCCGGAAACCACACAACGGAGCCGCCGTCTTTCTGGTCGGGCCGCATTTCTCCGCGCAGCACGCGCAGCAGGGTGGATTTGCCGGAGCCGTTGGGCCCCGTGAGCGCCAGGTGCCCGCCCCGGCGCACGGCCAGGCTGACGCCGTCCAGCGCGCGGACGCCGCCCAGGGTGACGCGGACGCGATCCAGCACGGCAAGCGGGGCGGATACGGGCGGCATGGGCGTTAAAACGGGATGCGTTCGATTGCGCCGTGATCGAACACCAGGCTGTGCGTGTAACCGGCGGCGCGGGCGGCGCGGGCCAGCTCGGGAAAGCCGGCGGCGATGGTGTTGACGCAGTGCCCGTCCGATCCGAAGCTGACGGGCACGCCCAAATCGGCCGCCAGCCCCAGGATGGCCGGGCCGGGATAGATTTCGGCGCAGGGCTTGCGCAGCCCGGCCGAGGAAATTTCCATGGCCATGCCCGCGTCGCGGATGGCCGTCAACGCTCCGGCCACATGATCCAGGCTGCCGGGCAGGGCGAGCCAGGCGTGGAAATCTTGCACGCTGAACAGCTTGATCAAGTCCGGGTGCGCCGCGATCTGGAAGAGCCCGGAGCGCGCCATGCGCGTCAGGGCCTGATAGTAGCGGACGTAGCAGTCGGCTCGTTGCTCGAAGGAAAGCGGGGCCCAGTCCGCCGGGTCGGCGTCGAAGCCCCAGGCGCCGAGAAAATGCAGCCCGCCGATGATATAGGCGAAGTCGTGCGCGGCGGCCACGTTGCGCATAAAATCCAGCTCGCCGTCGATCCAGTCCATCTCCAGTCCCAGCAGCACCCGCGCGCCGTTCGCTTTTTCCGCCTGCTCGCGCGCCAGTTCGCGCACGTCGCGCACATAGGCGTCAAAGCCGGCGTTCAGCTTGTCGCGGTACTCCTTTGGGTAATTATACCCTTCGGGGCGGGGGGAATGTTCGGAAAAACCGTGGATTTTAAGACCGCGCGCCTGCCCGGCCGCGAACATTTCGCGCACGGAGTTGTTGCCGTGGGCGTAAGCGGTGTGCGTGTGCAGGTCGGCGATCATTCTTTAGGATGATTGAGCACGGTCTCAAACGCCTCGTAGACGGCGTTGGCGGCGTCTTCTTCCCGCACGGGGTTGCCGATGATGATGGTGCCGGGCTGCGCGTAGCGGGCGGGCAACTGGTTGAGGGCCAGCGCGTAAATATCCTGCAAATCTTTGGTGTTCAGGAGTTCCTGGTAGCTCTGCCCGCGGTCGGACATCAAAAAGTTCTCCAGCGCGCGCAATACCAGTTTTTCGTTGCGATTGCGGACGGTGTTGAAGTGGACGACGTCAAGCTGCATAAGGCCCCCTTCGTAGTGCGGGACGGCGCGTGCGCGCCTTTGCCCGGCCTTCCGGTAACGTGAGCCGATGATACGCGAAAAAGCGCTGTTCCGTCCAGCGTCCGGTAGCGCTCCGGAGCGGGCTCTTCCAACATGGCCTGTTAACACGCCACGGCCGCGTTTTTGCGCGGCCGTGGCATTATGCGGGTTCCAACCCCGCACCTATTTGGCGTAAAACGTCGCTCGTAAGCAAGCAGCGTTCATGGCCAAATAGGTGCGGGGTGGCGGAGGGGCGCGGGGAGGCGGAGCCTCCCCGGTTTCTCAGCTCAGGAAGCGTTTTTCGATTTCGCGCGCGGCGCGGCGTCCCGCGCCCATGGCGAGGATGACGGTGGCCGAGCCGGTCACGATGTCGCCGCCCGCGAAGACGTTGGGAATGGAGGTTTCGCCGGTCTCTTCGTTGGCCACGATGTAGCCCCGTTTATTGAGCGACAGATCGGGCGTGGCTTCCAGCAGCAGGGGGTTGGGCCGGGTGCCCAGCGCCACGATGGCGAGGTCGGTGGGCAGGTTGAACTCGGAGCCGGGGATGGGCTTGGGGCTGCGGCGGCCGGAGGCGTCGGGCTCGCCAAGTTCCATGCGTTCCAGATCGACGGAGGCCAGGCGGCCGTGCTCGTCGGCGTGGAAGCGGAGCGGGGCCGCCAGTTCCATCAGCTGCACGCCCTCTTCGATGGCGTGTTCGATTTCCTCGCCGCGCGCGGGCATTTCCGCGCGGGAGCGGCGGTAGACGATGTGCACGCTTTCGGCCCCCATGCGCAGCGCGGTGCGCGCGGCGTCCATGGCGACGTTGCCCGCGCCGAACACCGTCACGTGTTTGCCGGGGTAGATCGGGGTGTCGTAGTTGGGGAAGTCGTAGGCCCGGCCGAGGTTGGCGCGAGTGAGGTACTCGTTGGCCGAAAAGACGCCGATGATGTTTTCGCCGGGGATGTTGAGGAAGATGGGCAGGCCCGCGCCCACGCCGAGGAAGACGGCGCTGTAGCCTTCATCCAGCAGTTGCTGCACGGAGAAGGTGCGGCCGCCCACCCAGTTGGTGCGGATGTCCACGTTCATTTCGCGCAGGGCGTCGAGTTCTTTGGCCACGATGTCCTTGGGCAGGCGGAAGGCGGGGATGCCGTAAACCAGCACGCCGCCGGGCTCGTGCAAACCCTCGAACACGGTGACGCTGGCCCCGGAAGCGGCCAGGTAGCCCGCGCAGGTGAGCGACGAGGGGCCGGAGCCCACACAGGCGATTTTGACGTCGGGCCGGGGCTTGGCGCAGGCGGTGTTGCCGATGCTTTCGCACGCGCCGGAGAGGGCGCTGTCGGCCACAAAACGCTCCAGGCGGCCAATGGCCACCGGATCGCCTTTTTTGCCGAGAATGCAGGCGCCTTCGCACTGTTTTTCCTGCGGGCACACGCGGCCGCACACGGCGGGCAGGCTGTTGGTGCTGCGCAGGACGCGGTAGGCTTCGCCAATGTCGCCTTCCACAACCTTGGCGATGAATTCCGGAATGCGGACTTCCACCGGGCAGCCGGAGCGGCAGAGCGGCTTTTTGCACTGCAGGCAGCGCGTGGCTTCGGCGTAGGCCATGTCCGGGGTGTAGCCGGTGGCCACTTCCAAAAAGTTTCTGGCGCGGACGTGGTGATCCTGGCAGGGCATGTCCGTGCGGGGAATTTTAGCGCCGTGGACGATGGGACGGTTGGTTGCACTCATGTCGGTTCACCTTATGCTTTGTTGGCGCCGCACTGGCACTTGTGAGCTTCCAGCGACTGTTTTTCCTGGGCGTTGAACGAACTCAGACGACTGCGCAATTCGGCGAAGTCCACTTTGTGGCCGTCGAATTCCGGCCCGTCCACACAGGTGAACTTGACTTCCCCGCCCACGGTCACGCGGCAGGCGCCGCACATGCCCATGCCGTCCACCATCAGGGAGTTGAGGCTGACGGTGGTGGGCATGTTGAAGCCGCGGGTCAGTTCGGCCACGGCCTGCATCATCGGCACGGGGCCGATGGCGATGACTTCTTTGATTTCCTTGTCTTTTTCGAGGCGATCCTTCAGCGGATCGGTCACGATGCCCTTCATGCCGAAGGAGCCGTCGTCGGTGGAAACCAGCACTTCGTCGCAAAAGGCGGAAAGTTCGTCGTAAAAGAGCAGCAGATCGCGGCTGCGCGCGCCAATGCAGGCAATGACGTAGTTGCCCGCCATGTGGTGGCCCTTGGCGATGTGGTGCATGGCCGCGACGCCGGTGCCGCCGCCCACGCAAATAACTTTATGCTTTTTGCCGCCCGGCACGATGTGGGTCGGCTTGCCCAGCGGGCCGCTGACGTCCAGAATTTCCTGCCCGACTTCCAGGCTTTCCAGCAGCGTGGTGGACTTGCCCATGACCAGGTAAACGATGGTGATCGTTCCCTTTTCTTTGTCCGTATCGGCAATGGTCAGCGGGAAGCGTTCCCCGTGGGCGTTGATCCGCAGCATGATGAAATGCCCCGGTTTGGCGGCGGCCGCTATGTGCGGCGCATCCAGCACGAGCTTGCTGGTTCTGCCTGGGATCAGTTGTTCCTTGTGCACTATTTTGGTGGGCATGGTTCCCTCCGAGTGAAGGTGGATGGGCGGGACGCCAGATACTTTGGTGCCTTCACTGAGCGTAGCACAGGCTTATCATGTTGTCACTGTTGGGAAAAAAAAGATAAGCTGGCAAAGGCAAAAAAAGCCGCAACGCCGCTGAACGCTTGCAAAACGCGCGCGGAACGCGGCGCAGTGAGGCCGGGCATGCGCGCTTTTCCGGGCTGCGGGGGCGGCGCCTGCCCGATTGCCGGAGCCGCGCCATGTTCTCACATGGGCGGCTTGCCAGGGTGGGGGGGCTGTGTTAGCTTAATAACCAAGGTAATACTTAAGCCCAGCAAATATCATGTACCGCGTTATCTCTCCGGCCCGTGCGCCACTCTTTGATTCGTCCGCCCTCGAAAGGCTCTGGCGGACATTCCTTTAGGTCACTCCCTCCGACTCCCGCGTGCTTTCGCGAACGGCGGATCTCCGCCGTGACGCTTTGTGATCCCTTTGTTTATGTTCGCGACGGCACGCCTTCGGGTGTGCCGTCGCGTTTTGGGAGCCCCTATGTCTTTTTGCAGATCATCTCGCAAGCACTGGCTGTTTCTGGCCGCTGCCGTCCTTTTTGAAGTGACGGGCACCACGGTCATGACACTGGCGCGTTCCGGCGCGTGGCTGATGACGCCGCGGGCCGGCATGGCACTGATGTTCGGGCTGGTGGGGCTTTCGTACTACTGCCTGTCGTTGGCGATCCGGGGTTTGCCCGTTGGCGTCGCCTACGCGTTTTGGGAAGGCGTGGGCCTTGTGCTGATCACCCTGGTCAGCGTGCTGGCTCTTGGCGAAGCCATGACGCCGACGCACCTGCTGGCGCTGGCCGCCGTACTTTGCGGCGCGGCGCTTATCCGGCGCGGCACGTCTTCCCCTCACGCCCGGCACGGCGGCAACCGGAACGCGGCGTCCGACAGACCGTCGGGCGACGCCGATTCGGAGGATATATGATGACCACCATGCTTTCTTTTCCGTTGATTCCCGTGGCGCTGGCCGCATCTTTGGACGTGGCGGCCAACCTGCTGCTGGCCCGTTCGCAGGGCTTCCGCCGCAAACTGCCGGGCCTGCTGGCCCTGGGGCTGGTGGGGCTGGCGTTTTACGCGCTTTCGTTCGCGCTGCCCTCTATGGATTTGCCGGTGGCGTATGCGCTGTGGGGCGGCTTTGGCGTGCTTGGCACGGCGCTGGGCGGCTGGCTGCTCTTTGGGCAGAAATTGCGCCCCTGCGCCTGGGCGGGCATGGCGCTGCTGATCGGCGGCATGGCGCTTCTGCATGTCAGTTAATGTTTCCCCTCTTGCGCCGGACATGAGCTCGCGCTATTCTGAAGCGCATTCACTCAACACGCGAGGTTGCCCATGGATTTCTTCTTCTTTTTCGCCGGCATCGGCGCGGTGGCTGTGGCGCTTTTGATCATCAAGGGCACGTCACCGAACACGCACCATCATTAGAGCA
>JAVBMS010000037.1:0-11087 GCA_031552135.1 Mailhella sp. | reverse complement strand
ACGGCGCAATCCTGCCCGCTGAAATCGTAGCTTCCGCCGGAATGGGCAAAAACCGCGCAGGGCGCGCCGCGGAAGATGACTTCCTCGCCTTTGTCAAACCTGTCGGTTATGGGCCGGGTGCCCGGCAGGCCGCGCATGACGTCCACAACTTCCCTGGCCAGAAACGCCAGTTTTTCGCCTTCCACCGCAATCCATTCCACGTCCTGGCGGTTGCTGCCGGTCGGCGCGTAACGCGCCACGTCAAGCGCGCTTTCCAGCACATCGTGGGGCAGAATCTTGTTTTTGAACGTGCGGATGGAGCGGCGCGATTTGGCGAACAGCGCGAACGCTTGCGGATCGAGCGCGCCGTCGGTTTCCGGCAGCGTGTCAGGGTTCAGGCCGTCCAGGGTGATGGCGGCTTTGGGACAGACGGCCACGCACTGCCCGCAGGCGATGCAGCGGGCTTCGGAAAGCGGCGCGAGCGCGGCTTTGTCGTTTTTCATGCGGAAGACTTGGGCCGGACAGATTTTGACGCAAAAACCGTCGCCCACGCAACGTGCGGCGTCTATGACAAGAGAGGGCATAGGAGCTCCTTTTTTCTTTCTCTCATGCTTGATAGCGAGGTAGAGGTCAAGAAGGGATCGGGGCGTCTTGACAGGCCTGAGGCCGGAACGCTACGCATAGAAATGCGCCGGAAGCAAACGGCCGCGCGCCCTGGGGGAAATATGCTGGAATGTGTGGCCTTTTTGTGCGGCGCGGCCGTCATGGTGCTGGAAATGGCGGGCGCGCGCCTGCTGGCGCCGTATCTGGGCACCTCCGTCATCGTGTGGACGGCGCTGATCGGCGTGATCCTGGCCAGTCTCAGCGTAGGTTACTGGCTGGGCGGCAAAATGGCGGATCGCGGCCCGAAAACAGCTTTTTTGGGGCGTTTGATCAGCGCCGCCGCGCTGACGGTGCTTTTGGTGGCCTTTGTCAGCTCCGCCCTGCTGGAAGCGCTGTCCGCGCTCGGCGTGTCGCTTTACGCCTCGGCCGTGCTGGCGGCCCTGTTTTTGTTCTGCCCGTCCGGCGTGCTGCTTGGCATGGTGTCGCCCTACACCATGCGGCTGCACATCGCGCTAAAGGAAATAAGCGCCGAGCGCAGCGGCGCTGTGATCGGCCGTTTTTCCGCGCTTTCCACCATCGGTTCCATTCTGGGCACGTTTTTGGGCGGCTATGTGCTGATCTCCATCCTCGGCACACGCTATATTTTGTTCAGCGTGGCGGGGACGCTGCTGGTGGCGGCGCTGATCGTGCTGGCGCTGCCGGAGCCGTCCGGCGCGCGGAAGAGCAAAAAAAGCGCAACGCCGCGTAAAAAACGGGGAGCGGCGCTTGTCATTGCGCTGGGTTTCGCCGCCTGCGGCGCGGGCGCGATCCTGGCGCAACGCTCGGAAGCCGCCGCGTTGGCGGCGGGCATCCGCGAGGTGGACACGCGCTACAACCATGTTGTTATTTTTGATCGCCCGTGGAAGGGCCATCCGCACCGCTTTTTGGTGACGGATCCCGGCAAGCACCAATCCTCCGTGCGTCTGGACGCCCCGGACGAACTGGCGGGCTCCTACGGCGCGTTTTTTGCGCTGACGGACATGTACAAGCCGCTGCCGCAGCGCGTGCTCATGCTGGGGGGAGGAGGCGTCGTTGTGCCGCGCCGCCTTTTGTTTGAAGCGGACAAGCAGCCGGAACGGCCGCCGCTGGCTATCGACGTGGTGGAGATCGACCCCGGCATGACCGACGTGGCGCGCCGCTACTTCTTTTTGCGCGATGATCCGCGCCTGCGCATGATCCACGAAGACGGGCGGACGTTTTTAAACAAAAAGGACAACGCGCTGTACGACGTTGTCCTGCTTGACACGTTCAACTCCCACTACGCCATTCCGTTCCACCTCTGCACCGTGGAAGCCATGCGCGCGATCCACCGCCGCCTTGCGGACGACGGCGTTGTGGCGATGAACATCATCGGCTCGCTGGGCGGGGAGCACGGGCGTTTGTTCCGGGCCATCCGGGCCAGCGCGGCGCGCGTTTTTCCGGAAGTGCGCGTGTTTACCGTTTCAAGCGGCAGCCCGGACGCCGTGCAAAACCTTATGCTGGTGGCGGCCAAAGGGCCCGCTGCCGGCGCCTGGCATCCGCTGCTGGCCCACGAATACACAGCCGTTTTGCCGGACGATGTGCCTCCGCTGACCGACGATTTTGCGCCGGTGGAGCGTTACGCGATTTACGACTAGGGCAGTATGGATGCGGCTCCTCCGGCTTCGCGGGGGAGCATTTTCAAAGTGAAAATGTTCTCACCTCAGTCTTTGGCGTTCATCCGGCCCCGCGCGCCGTCGAAGGCGGCCTTGATCACCAGGCGCAGGCGGTCTTTTTGCCCGCGAAAGAGCCGCCACGACAGCGGCAGCGGCAGGGCGATCATCGCCAGGGGCAGCATCCAGGGCCGCTCGCGCCGCAGCAGGAAAAAGCGGTTGCGCACGTAATAATAGTCCGCGGTTTCGGAAAGCTCGGGCTCTTCGTCCATGGAAAGCACGGGCGCGAGCTCGGCCGCGTGGGGCGACTGGTGGCGCACCAGCGCGCCCGGCGCCCAGTTAAGGGCAAAGCCCGCCTTGCGCGCGCGCAGGCTGTATTCCACGTCTTCATAAAACAGAAAGAAGCGTTCGTCGTACAGGCCGATGCGCTCCACCATGGCCCGCATCAGCAGGCAGGAGGCGCCGTTGATCACGTCCAGCCTGGACACGATTTCTTTGCGATCCGTCAGCGCGTGGCGATCCACGCCCTTGTCGAGCTGTTTCACCGTGCCTGTCCAGCGGTTCCATGTGCCGCCGGCCGCGCACTCCATCAGATCGTTTTCCTGAAAAAGCAGGGTGGAGCCCACCATGCCGGTGTTGGGCTCTTCGTCCACATGGCGCAGCAGGGCGGCCAGGGCGTAGGGCTCGGGCACGGTGTCGTTGTGCAGCAGCCAGAAGGCGGCGCATTCCTTGTCGTACAGCAAAAGGCGCAGCGCGGCGTTAATGCCGGCGGCCACGCCTTCGTTCTTTTCCCGGCGCAGCAGGGTCAGGGGTGAAGACACCGTGTCTTCCCCAAACACCTCGGTGGGTTCCGGGCGGCCGGTGCGGGCCGCCAGCGCGCGCCAGCCGGCGAGGATTTTGTCCGCCGTGGCGTGGTTGGAGCCGTTGTCGCACACCACGATCCGCCGGGGAAACGACGATTGCGCGTGGACGGCTTCAAGGCAGGCGAGCGTGTGCTCGTCATCGTTATAGGTCAGTATGGCGACGCCGACATTGCTGTGATCCATGATGCCTCTCGATATGGCCGCTTATTGGGCCGTTTGCCTGCCGTAGATGTCGCTCAGCCGGACGATGTCGTCTTCGCCGAGGTAGCTGCCGGTCTGGATTTCAATCATCACCAGCGGGATGCGGCCGGGGTTTTCCAGCCGGTGTTGCACCCCGACGGGGATATAGGTGGACTCGTCCTCGGAGAGCAGGATTTCCTCGTCCCCCCGCAGGATTTTTGCCGTGCCGCGCACGATCACCCAATGCTCCGCCCGGTGGTGATGCAATTGCAGCGAAAGCGACGCGCCCGGCAACACTTCAATGCGCTTGACCTGAAAACGGTCGCTGAGGCCTATGGTTTCGTAGGAGCCCCAGGGCCGGAAAACTTTAAGGTGGTTTTCCGCCTCCCGCCGCCGGGCGCTTTTAAGGCGGCCGATAATGTTTTTGACGTGCTGCGAATAGCCGGCGTCGGCCACCAGCACGGCGTCCGGCGTTTCCACCACAATCGTGTCCTTCAGGCCCAGGGCGGCGAGCAGGCGGCCCGAGGAATACAGGTAGCTGCCGGTGGTTTGTTCGGCCAGGGCGTCGCCCGTCAGGACATTGCCGTCATCGTCCTTGGGGGCCGTGTCGTACAGGGCCGACCAGGAGCCGAGGTCGCTCCAGGCGGCGCGCAGCGGCACCACGGCGGCCCGTTCCGTATGTTCCATCACCGCGCGGTCTATAGACTCGGCCGGGCAGGCCGCAAACAGATCCGCGCGGAAGCGGGTAAAGTCCATGTCGCGTTCCCGGCTGGCCCACAGGTTGGCCGCGCCCTGATGGAGATCCGGCGCCAGACGGGCCAGTTCGCTCAAATACAGGCTTGCCCGGAATAAAAACATGCCGCTGTTCCAGAAGCAGCCGGCCCGCAGCAGTTCTTCCGCGCGCTCCCGGCGCGGCTTTTCCTCAAAGGCCGCAATGGCGAAGCCGTGGGCCAGCCCGGCGCCGGGCACAATGTAGCCGAAGCCGGTCTCCGGCTTGTCGGGCGTCACGCCGAACGTCACCAGTTTGCCGCCGTCGGCGCCGGCGCAGAGGGCGGCCTCGGCCACCGCCCGCACAAAGGCGTCCACAGGCTGGATATGATGATCCGAAGGCAGCACCAGCAGCAGCGGATCCTTTTCGCCGGGCGGGGGCGAAGCCAGGGCGGCCATGGCCGCGAGGGCGATGGCGGGCGCGGTGTTGCGCCCCTCATGTTCCAGCAGCAACTCGGCGCGCGCGTTGATGGCCTGGAGGGCGGAAGCCGCCAGAAAGCGCTGGCTTTCGTTGCAGACAACCAGGGGCGAAGTCGCGCCGGGTATGGCCAGCGCCCGCGTGACGGTTTGCTGAAAAAGCGAGGGGCCGCCCATGTCCAGAAACTGTTTGGGATAATCCGGGCGCGACAGGGGCCAGAGGCGGGTGCCGCTTCCGCCGCACAGGATCACGGGAACGATGGCGCTCATGCCGTCTCCTTCATGTTGCCGCACAGCCCCGGCTGTCCAGAAACCAGGCGTAGCTTTGTTCCAGTCCCTGGCGCAGGGGAATGGACGCGCGCCAGCCGAGCCCGTTCAGGCGGCCGACGTCCAGGCGTTTGCGCGGAGTGCCGTCCGGCCTGGAAGGGTCGGTGACGATACGGCCCGCATAGCCCACCACGTCCGCGATCAGGCGGGCAAGCTCCATGATGGTGAGGTCTTCGCCGGTGCCGATGTTGATATGTTCGGCTTCGTCGTAATGATCCATCAAAAAAAGGCAGGCATCGGCCAGATCGTCCACATGCAGAAATTCGCGGTACGGCGTGCCCGTGCCCCAGATGGCGACTTGCGGCCGTTTTTCACACTTGGCTTCGTGGAAGCGGAGCATGAGGGCGGGGATGACGTGGCTGTTTTCGGGGTGGAAGCTGTCGCCCGGGCCGTACAGGTTGGTGGGCATGACGGATATGGCGTTGAAGCCGTGCTGGCGGCGGTAGGCCTGGCACATTTTGATGCCGGCTATCTTGGCCAGGGCGTACCATTCGTTGGTGGGCTCCAGCGCGCCTTCCAGCAGCGCGCTTTCCGGAATGGGCTGCGGGGCGAGCTTGGGGTAAATGCAGGAGGAGCCGAGAAAAAGCAGTTTTTTGACGCCGCAACGCCAGGCCGCGTCGATGACGTTAACCTGTATTTGCAGGTTATCGCGGATAAAATCGGCCGGATACGCGGCATTGGCGTGGATGCCGCCCACCTTGGCCGCCGCGAGAAAAACGTAGTCCGGCCGCTCGGCGGCAAAAAACTCGCGTACCTGGGCCTGCTCGCGCAAATCCAGTTCGGCGCTGCGGCGTTCCACGCGATTGCGAAAACCGGCGGTCTCCAGGCGGCGCGTCAGCGCTCCGCCCACCAGGCCGCGATGCCCGGCCACATATATTTTGGCGTCGCGCTCCATGCGCTTAATCCTCGTGGTAATCGAACACGCGGAAGCCGGCCTTGCGGATCACGCTGTCGCGGGCCGCGATGGCCAGGTCGTTATGCACCATTTCGCGCACCATGTCCGTAAAGGAAATGCGCGGCTTCCAACCCAGCTTTTCATGCGCCTTGGCCGCGTCGCCCAGCAGGGTTTCCACTTCCGTGGGCCGGAAATAGCGTTTGTCCACGCCGGCGATGACGTCGCCCGGCTTGAGGGCGCAGCGGGCCTGATCGCGCGATTCCGGAGGCAGCAGGGCGAACAGGCAGTCGCGATCCACTGTGTCGATGCGGCAGATTTCATCCAGGCCGCAGCCTTCAAAATGCACGCCAAGGCCCAGTTCTTCGGCGGCGATGCGCAAAAAGTCGCGCACGGATTGTTGCTGGCCGGTGGCGATAACAAAATCTTCCGGCGCGTTTTGTTGCAGCATGAGCCACTGCATTTCCACATAATCGCGCGCATGGCCCCAGTCGCGCAGAGCGCCGAGATTGCCGAGCATCAGGCGCTCGCTCAGGCCCAGCGCCTGCCGCGCCAGCCCGCGCGTGATCTTGCGCGTGACAAAGGTTTCGCCGCGCACCGGCGATTCGTGGTTGAAGAGTATGCCGTTGCAGGCGTACATGCCGTAAGCTTCGCGGTAATTCACCGTGATCCAGTAGGCGAAAAGCTTGGCGCAGGCATACGGAGAGCGCGGATAAAAAGGCGTGCGC
Organism: Mailhella sp.; assembly: GCA_031552135.1. GTDB lineage: Bacteria > Desulfobacterota > Desulfovibrionia > Desulfovibrionales > Desulfovibrionaceae > Mailhella. The sequence goes on along the minus strand of JAVBMS010000037.1, from coordinate 4,660 downwards.
TCGGTCTGCGGGATTTCCCGCACCTGGCCGAACAGTTCGGACGTGGAAGCCTGGTAAAAGCGCGTTTTTTCCGTCAGGCCGAGGATGCGGATGGCTTCGAGCAGGCGCAGGGGGCCGAGCGCGCCGACGTCGGCCGTGTATTCCGGGCTCTCGAACGATACCTTGACGTGACTTTGCGCGGCCAGGTTGTACACTTCGTCCGGCTGCACGGCCTGCACGATGCGGATCAGGTTGCCCGCGTCCGTCAGGTCGCCGTAGTGCATGATGAAGCGGCGGTTATCGACGTGCGGCGACTCGTAGAGATGATCGACGCGATCCGTATTGAACGATGACGCCCGGCGTTTGATGCCGTGGACTTCATAGCCCTTGTGCAGCAAAAGCTCCGCGAGGTAGGCGCCGTCCTGTCCCGTAATGCCCGTGATAAGCGCTGTTTTGCTCATGGCGTCCTGTTTATTCAAAACGGCTGATTTTCGTGATCAACACCATATCAAGAGGCACGGCTTCGTGTTCGCCCTGCGCCTTGGTTTTCAGTTTACGGATTTTGTCCACCACGTCCATGCCCTCGATCACCTGGCCGAACACGCAGTAGCCGAACCCCTCGGGGCTGTCGTCCTTGTGATCCAGTTCCGGATTGTCCACCACGTTGATGAAAAATTGCGCGGAGGCCGAATGCGGATCCGGGGTGCGCGCCATGGCCAGCGTGCCCCGCAGGTTGGAAAGCCCGTTGCCCGCCTCGTTGGCGATGGGCGCGCGCGTGGGCTTTTCGTCCATGCGGATGCCGTAGCCGCCGCCCTGGATCATAAAATCGTTGATAACGCGGTGGAAAATGGTGTTGCTGTAAAAATCCTCGTCCACGTATTGCAAAAAATTGGCCGCCGTGGCGGGAGCCTTGTCTTCAAAGATTTCCAGCAGCATATCGCCGGAAGAGGTTTCCATGAGCAGCAGGGGGTTGGCCATGTCTCATCCTTCAAGAGTGAATTTGCTCCTTTTTGGCCGGAATGCGAAGAAAAGGCAAGCCTTGTGGTTCAAGGCGCGAAGCGCTATACCCGGCCGATGAAAAATAACGGCCCGTTGTTGCCGGAAACACCTCGGCCGGAAGCTTGGGGCTCCAAGCTCACGGACGCCCTTCTGGCGTGGTTCGCGGCGCACCGCCGCGATCTGCCGTGGCGCGTCCGCTACACGCCGTACGAAGTCTGGATTTCCGAGATGATGCTCCAGCAGACGCAGATGGAGCGGGGCGTCGCCTATTTTTTACGCTGGATGGCGCGCTTTCCCGACGTGGCCGCCGTGGCGGCGGCTTCGGAAGAAGACATTCTGAGCGCGTGGGAAGGCCTGGGCTATTATCGCCGCGCCCGCTATCTGCACGCGGCGGCCAAGGCCATGATGGAGCGCCACGAGGGCCGCGTGCCGGAATCCGCCCAGGATCTCGCCGCTCTGCCGGGCCTTGGGCCGTACACGGTGGCCGCCATACGCGGCATAGCGTTTCAGCATGACGCCGTGGTGGTGGACGCGAACGTGGAACGCGTTTTCGCCCGCCTGCTCAACATCACGGAGCCCGTCAAGACGTCCGGAGCAGCCCGCCGCGTGCGCGAAGAAGCCGAACGCCTTCTGCCTGGCGGCCGCGCGCGCGAGTATAACGAGGCCTTGATGGAGTTTGGCGCGCTGGTGTGCGGCAAGGTTCCGCGCTGCGAGGCCTGCCCGCTGGCCGCATGGTGCGCAAGCCGCCGTCTGGGGCTGGAGCGGGAACGGCCGGTCGCGGCTCCCGGCCCGGCAAAGCTGGCCGTGATCGCCGGGCACGGGCTTTTGGCGGAAGCGGGGCGCGCGCTTGTTGTCCGGCGTCCGGAAACCGGCTTGTGGGGCGGCATGTGGGAATTTCCCGGCGGCGAAATTTTGCCGGGCGAAACGCCGGATCGGGCGACGGAACGGATTTTGCTGACAGATCTGGATTTGACGGTTCGGGCGGAAGGGGAAATCGGCACGCTTAAGCACGGCTATACCAACCATCGCCTGACCGCGTATTTTTACCGCGTCCGCAGGACGGCGGGAACATTGCCGGACTGCGGCACGGCGCGCATGGCCTCGTGGGAGGAAATCGCCGCTTTGCCCATGCCCGCGCATCAGAGGAAAATGGCGACCCGCTGGTTGGCCGGCAAGCGGCGGCGGGAGCAGGGCGTCCTTTAATCCGCGTTTGCTCGCGGCGTATTCAAGCAGGAAGCAGCGTATGCGCAAGACAGTGTACTGGCTGGAAGGGGACGGCATAGGCCCGGAAATATGGAAGGCCGCGCGGCCCGTGCTGGACGCGGCCGCCGCAGCCGAAGGGCACGGCATCGACTGGGTGGAGCTGCCCGCCGGGGAAAAAGCCGTCGCGTCGCTGGGCGAACCCTTGCCGCAACGGACGCTGGACGCCCTGGCCACGGCGGATGTCGCCATCAAGGGGCCTCTGGCCACGCCGGTGGGCGGCGGCATGCGCAGCCTGAACGTTGCCTTGCGCCAGATTTTTGATCTCTACGCCTGCATCCGGCCGGTTTCGTGGTTCAAGGGCGTGGCCGCGCCCGTGCTGCGCCCCGAAAAGGTCAATATGGTCATCTTTCGGGAAAATACCGAGGACGTTTACGCGGGCATCGAGTACGCGGCGGGCAGCGCGGAAGCCGAGCGCCTGGGCGATTTTTTGCGCAGCGAATTCGGCGCGGCCGTCCCGGCCCATGCGGCCCTTGGCATCAAGCCGATCACGGAATCCGGCAGCAAACGGCTGGTGCGCCGCGCGATCCGCTACGCCCTGGATCATCGTCTGCCAAGCGTCACCCTGGTGCATAAGGGCAATATCATGAAGTTCACCGAAGGCGGTTTTCGCGCCTGGGGCTACGAGGTCGCCAAGGAATTCGGCGACGCCGTGGTGACGGACGCCGAGGCCCGCCCGCTTGGCGAAGAAACCAGGGTGATCATCAAGGATCGCATCGCGGACGCCATGTTCCAGGATGCCCTGCTCAAGCCCGAACTGTACAGCGTGCTGGCCACGCCCAACCTGAACGGCGACTACCTTTCCGATGCGCTGGCCGCCCAGGTGGGCGGGCTTGGCATGGCGCCGGGCGTCAATATGTCGGACAAGCTGGCGATTTTTGAAGCCACGCACGGCACGGCCCCGCGCTCCGCGGGCAAGGACACCGCCAACCCCGGCAGTTTGCTGCTTTCCGGAGCCATGATGCTGGATCATCTCGGCTGGAGCCGCGCCGGGGAACTGGTGCGCGACGCTGTGCGCGGCGTGATCGCGGACAAGACCGTGACCAAGGATCTGGCCGGCGGCATGGAAGGCGCGCGCACGGTTTCGTGCTCGGAGTTCGGCAGGTTGCTTGAAGCGAAGGTGACGACGGCAAAATAGGCGGAGAGCCCGCCCGTGGCCGCCAAAAGAGGAGCTCGCGTTTTTTTCGCTTGCCAAAAAGCCCGACGTTAGCTAAATATTGCCGCTTGCGGAGAGGTTTCCGAGTTGGTCTAAGGAGCACGATTGGAAATCGTGTGTGGGTAACACCACCAAGAGTTCGAATCTCTTCCTCTCCGCCAGATTTCAATTCAGCCGAGTCCCCCGGCAAGCTGGAAAGTGTTTCCTGGCAAGGGATTTATCGAAACGGCTTGTCCGGGTTCGGCTGGAAAAATCCATAGACAACCCCATCTTTTGGGGTACTTCTGGGGGGATCCAATCCCTTGCCAGGAGTGATACCCCCATGCCCCTCACAGATACCGCCATTCGCGGCGCAAAGCCCCCCGCTGACAAGCCGGGCAAGCCCCAAAAACTCTTTGACGGCAACGGCCTTTTTCTTTTTGTCGCTCCAAGCGGCGCGAAAAGCTGGCGCGTGAAGTACCGCTTCCAGGGCCGTGAAAAGCTGCTTACCCTCGGCACATACCCCCAACTTTCCCTGAAAGAAGCGCGGGAAGCCTGCAATGACGCCAAAAAACGGCTGAGCGGGGGTATCGACCCGTCCATGGAAAAGAAGGTCAAAGCCCGGAGCGCGCAGACCACGTTTGAGTTTGTGGCGCGGGAGTGGCACGAAAATCAGAAACCTATCTGGACGGAAGGTTACGCCAAAGGCGTTCTGGAACGCATCGAGAAAAACATTTTCCCCTCTCTCGGCTCCCGGCCCATAGGCGAAATCACCCCGCCGGAACTGCTGGCCGTGCTGCGGCGCATCGAGATACGCGGAGCCGTTGACCAGGCCCACCGGGTACGGAGCATCTGCTCCCTGGTGTTCCGTTACGCCATCGCTACCGGCCGGGCCGAGCGCGACACCGCCGCCGACCTGCGCGGGGCGCTCAAAACCCGCACCCATACCCCACGCGCCACTATCACCGACCCGGACGAAATCAAAAACCTGCTGCGCAATATCGACGATTTTACCGGCACCTTTGTCGTGAAATGCGGCCTACAGATGCTTGCCCTGACCTTTTTGCGTCCGAGCGAAGTACGCCTGGGGGAATGGGCGGAAATCAACTTTGAGGAAAAGCTCTGGCGCATCCCGGCCAAGCGCATGAAAATGCGCCTCGACCACATGGTTCCGCTCTCGACCCAGGCGCTGGAACTCCTGCAACAACTCCATGAACTGACCGGCGAGGGGCGGTTGATGTTCCCCGGCCTGCGGCATGGGAAAGCCATCAGCGATGCGACCTTTAT
>JAVBMS010000088.1:0-3303 GCA_031552135.1 Mailhella sp. | reverse complement strand
CAACTCCGGCCAGGATTTTTTCCTTGATTCCGCCCACCGGCAGAATGCGCCCTTGCAGGGTTATTTCGCCGGTCATCACCAGGTTGGGGTTGAGCGGCCTGCCTGTGAGTATGGACATAATGGCCGCGGCCATGGTTATGCCCGCCGAGGGGCCGTCCTTGGGCGTGGAACCTTCGGGCACATGGACGTGGATGTCCAGTTCCTTGTGGAAGTCGGGCTTGAGGCCGAAGCTGTCGGAACGCGAGCGCACATACGAAAGCGCGGCCTGGGCCGATTCGGTCATCACCTCGCCAAGCTGGCCGGTGATGGACACCTTGCCCGAACCCGGCATGAGCGCGGTTTCCACATACAGGATTTCCCCGCCGCGATCGTTGAAGGCCAGGCCGGTCACCACGCCAATCTGGGGCCGGTCTTCCCGCTCGCCGTAGCGGTACTTTTTGACGCCCAAAAACGTGTGCAGGTTCTGGCGGGTGACGGCGAACGTGTCGTTCTTCCTGGCGTCGGCACCGGCGGAAGCCTCGGCGGCGGATTCGCCGGGCGCTTCGGCTTCCTGCCGCGCTTCGCCGTCCACAAGGCGGATGGCGATTTTGCGGCACAGCGCCGCGATCTGGCGCTCCAGCGAGCGCACGCCCGATTCCCGCGTGTAGGAGCGGATGATTTCCAGCAAAGCGGCGTCGGACATTTTGAGGTGGCGCGGCTCAAGGCCGTGCAGCGCAAGCTGCTTGGGGATCAGAAAGCCCCGGGCTATCTGCGTTTTTTCCACTTCCAGATAGCTGGAGAGATGCAGCACCTCCATGCGGTCGAGCAGCGGCGCGGGGATGCCCTGAAGCGTGTTGGCCGTGGTGATGAAGAAAACCTGCGACAGGTCGTAATCCATGTCCAGGTAGTGATCATTAAACGCATTGTTCTGCTCGGGGTCGAGCACTTCCAGCAGGGCGGAAGCCGGGTCGCCGCGCAGGGTGTCGGACGTCATCTTGTCGATTTCATCCAGGCAGAACAGGGGGTTGTTATACTTTGTCCGCTTGAGGGCCATGAGGATTTTGCCGGGCAGCGCGCCCACATAGGTGCGGCGGTGGCCCCGGATTTCGGCCTCGTCGCGCACGCCGCCCAGCGAAATGCGCACAAAGTCGCGGCCCGTGGCCTCGGCCACGGACTTGGCCAGCGAGGTTTTGCCCACGCCCGGAGGCCCCACAAAGCAGAGGATCGGCCCCTTGAGCGAGCCCGCCAGCTTTTGCACGGCCAAATATTCGAGGATGCGCTCCTTGGGCTTGTCCAGGCCGAAGTGCCCGTTATCGAGGATGGCGCGCGCGTCCTTGATGTCGATGCTGATGTCCTTGAGTTCGTTCCAGGGCAGATCGAGCACCCAGTCGATATAGTTGCGGGCCACCGTGTATTCGGCCGACGAAGGCGACATCTGCCGCAGCTTCTTGACTTCGTGCAGGCCGCGCTCGCGGGCCTCGTCGGGCATGTTCTTGCTGCGCAGGCGCTGCTCCAGCTCGGCGGCCTCGGCCTGGGGGTCGTCCTCGCGGCCCATTTCCTTGTGGATGGCCTTGATCTGCTCGTTGAGGTAATACTCGCGCTGGTTGCGATCCATCTGCTCCTTGACCCGGCTCTTGATGCTCTTTTCCAGCGAGGCCACGGCCAGTTCGCCGCTCAAAAGCTCGTACACCTTGGCCAGGCGCTGCCCGGCGTCCAGCATTTCCAGCACGTCCTGGCGGCGTTTGTACTCCAGCTTGAGGTGCGGCATGATGGCGTCGGACAGGCGGCCCGGATCGCGCAGGCCCGCGATGGCGGCCAGATTTTCCTGCGAAATTTTTTTGCCGATGCGCCCAAAATCCTCCAGGGCCTCGTGCGTGGCGCGCACCAGGGCTTCCTGCTCCTCGCCGCCTTCGTTGGTTTCTTCCAGCTTCTTCACCCGCAATAGCGGGAACGGCCCGTCGCCAAACGGCTGCTCGGCGCTCAGCGTTTCCCACGCCGCGCGGTACGCGCCCTCAAACAGCACCTTGATGCTGCCGTCCGGCAGGCGCAAAAGCTGCAAAATTTTGCACACCACACCCACGGCAAACAGATCCTCCGGCGCGGGCTTTTCCAAGTCCGCCTCGCGCTGCGTCACCAGCATGATCTGCTTGTCGTAGTCCGCCACGGCCGTTTCGATCGCCTTGATCGAAGCCTCGCGCCCCACAAAAAGCGGCGTGATCGCGTGCGGAAACATGACCACTTCGCGCAGCGACATGAGCGGCAGCTCCGCCGGATTGTGCAGCTTGCCCACACGGATCGTGACAGCCATACGTCCTCCGAAGAAAGAGAGGGGGAGAGGAAGAGGGAAGAGTGCGGGGGAGGGGAAAACCCCTTTTGAAAAAGGGGTTTTCCCCTCCCCCGCGCCCCCTCCCCTTTCCGCAAAACTTTTTAATAATCGGAAAGCAATAGATTCCGGCGCATCCCCTAACGGGGTTTGCAAAGGGGGTCACCCCCTTTGCCGGAGGGGCACGGGGAGGCAGCGCCTCCCCGGTTTTATCGGCAGCGCCGAAAAAGCGTTACACGGCGACGGCTTGCGGGCCGTACAGGTACAGCGGGGCTTCGCCTTTTTCTATAACGCCCCTGGTGATCACGCAATGGGTGAGGCCTTCCAGCGACGGGATGGCGTACATGATGTCCAGCATGACGTTTTCCAGCACGTTGCGCAGGCCGCGCGCGCCGGTTTTGCGTTCTATGGCGCGGGACGCCACAGCGCGCAGGGCGTCGGCCTCGAAGCTCAGGGCCACGTTGTCGATTTCAAAAAGCTTCTGGTACTGTTTGACCAGGGCGTTTTTGGGTTCGGTCAGCACGCGGATGAGGTCGTCCTCGTCCAGTTCGTCCACGTGGGCGAACACGGGGATGCGGCCCACGAATTCGGGAATGAGGCCGAACTGCACCAGATCGGAAGGCACCACCTGATCGAGCAGGGCGCCGAGGCTCTGCTCGCTCTTGGCCGCGATTTTGGCGCCGAAGCCCATGCTGTTGCCCCGCACGCGCTGTTCCACCATTTTTTCCAGCCCGATGAACGCCCCGCCCACGATGAAGAGGATGTTGGAGGTATCGAGCCGGATGAACTCCTGCTGCGGGTGTTTGCGGCCGCCCTTGGGCGGGATGTTGGCTTCCGTGCCTTCGATGATCTTGAGCAGGGCCTGCTGCACGCCTTCGCCGGACACGTCGCGGGTGATGGAGGGGCCGTCGGCCTTGCGCGAGATTTTGTCGATCTCGTCGATGTAGATGATGCCCCGGCGCGCGGCTTCCATGTCGTAGTCGGCGTTCTGAAGGAGCTGG
>JAVBMS010000036.1:0-26452 GCA_031552135.1 Mailhella sp. | reverse complement strand
GCCCCGAAAAATGCGAGTAGGTCACGGCTTTGCCGTGCCGTTAAACGAACATTTTTCGTGCCTTTCCGCCCCCGCACGCATTGGGCGCTGGACATGCGTTTGCACGCGGCCGATGCTTTCCGCCCCATGCGTGCGGGGTGGGCGGCGCAAACTCCCGCAGGGAGTTTGTCATTAAGCGGAGGCGGCGGGGTTTCCCCCGCCGCCGTTTATGCCGGAACCGTCAGGCTCAGGAGTTCGCAAGCTCGTCCATGTAGTCGCGCAGCTGCATCAGCAGCTTCTGGGCCACTTCGGGGTGATCCTTGATCACGTTCTTGAGCTGGAACTTGTCGTTCTTGCGATCGTACAGTTCGTCTTCTTCGGGCGTCACATAGGCCGCGCCGGGCGTGCACGTCCACTGGGCTTCGCCGTCGAGCGTGGCGGCGGCCTGGTGGCGCTTGAGTTCGTCGCTGGAGCCGCCCAGGCGGTCATCCTTCTGGGCTTTGCCCTTGTCGCTGGCCAGGGCGTCGGCGGAGATGGAGGCCATGCCCTTCACGTCGCCCAGTTCCGCGTAGCGGGAGGTGAGCTGCTCGTGGGTGTCTTCCACCCAGGCCATGGTGCCCTTGTCGTTAAGCGGCCAGTGCACGTACGACCAGTCTTCGGTGTAGATGGCCCAGCCGGCCTTGTAGTAACCGGCGATGGCGAAGTCGCGCAGTTTGTCCACTTCGCCCTTGGCCAGCGGCAACATGCTCTTGCCCTGCATGGTGGGATGCACGCCGATGCCCAGCCAGTCGCACACGGTGGGCGCCACGTCCACGGACTGCACAAAGCCCTTGATGCGCTTGCCCGCCGGGATGCCGGGGCCGCGCATGAGCATGGGCGCGTGCACCAGTTCTTCATACGGCCAGGGGCGAACCTTGCGCATGATGCCGTGGCCGTGTTCGCCGTAGCCCAGCGGCTCGCCGTGGTCGGAAACCATCAGCAGCAGCGTGTTTTCCTCAAGGCCCAGACGGCGCACGTTGTCGAGGAACCAGCCGAACCACTTGTCGCACAGCGTCACCAGTTCGGCGTACAGGGCGCGGATGTGCACCAGGTCGCGCTCGTCGTCGTACATGCCCTTGCAGTCGCCCATGAAGGGCAGGAAGTCTTCCTTGCCCTTGTAGTCGGGGTCGTAGGGGCAGGGGAAGTCCATGTAGACGGAGGGCGGGCTCCACGGCTCATGCGGGTCGAAGCTGTCCACCCACAGGAAGAACTGCTTGTTGCGGTCAACCTGCTCCAGGTATTCCACGGCCTTTTTCATGGTTTTGGCCACAAAGCGGTCTTCTTCGGTGTGCCAGTACTGCATTTGCTTGAGGTAGTCGATCATTTCCTCAAGCTGGCCGTCGATGGTGGCCTGGCCGAGCTGCTTTTTCGCGCCGTCCCAGACGTGCTTGTTGACAAAGTCCTTGGGATCGAAATGGTACAGCGGATCCTTGCCGTAAAAGTAGTTGTCCATTTCGTGGCCGTGCGTGAAATAGACTTTGTCGAAGCCGCGCGTGTAGCCGAACTTGGGCTGGCGGTACATGGGGCAGTCGAAGATCAGCGCGGTGTCGATGGGCCGGCCCCAGCACAGGTCGGAGATCATGGTGTCTTCCATGGTCAGCGGCACCCAGCCGGATTTGGGCAGCGTGTAGCGGCCGGTGTGCATGGCGCGGCGGCAGGGCACGGTGGGCAGGCCTTCAATGTAGCAGTTTTCAAACAGCACGCCTTCGCGCGCCAGGCGATCCATATTCGGGGTTTTAATCCATTCGTTGCCGTAGCAGCCGAGGTAGTTGTGCTGCAGGCTGTCAAACATCACCACGATAGCGTTTTTAATCATTTTTCCTCCAAAAGAATGTTTCCGGTTTTGGCGGTGCGGCCGGTTTTTCGGACGTTTGTTCTTTATAAGACATGCGGGCGGTTCTGTCGAGTTCCTCCCTGCCCGATAGCGGCTGACAACCGGCGGGGCGTCCGGGTTTGCGCAAATATTTCCGGCCCCGCCGAAGCCCGGCTGGCAGGCGTTGCGCCGGCGAGGCCGGTGTAATGAAATCGACATTCGTAGTTGACATTGAAATTCAATTTGATAACGTCGCCCCATCCCTACGTTAGACAGCAAGGAGAACCTGGCATGGGCAATGGAAATTGGTGGAAATGCGGCTTGTTTCTTGGCCTTGGCATTGTTGTGGGCGCGGCCGGCGCCATTCTGGTTTCGCGCAACGGCGCGGGGCTGCGCAAGGGCTGCGCCCGCGTGCTGAGCCACGCGGTGGATCTTAAGGACAGGGCGGGCGAAATGGCGGCCACGGCCAGGGAAAACCTGGAGGACATCGCCGCGGAAGCCCGCTTTGAGAGCGACAAGCGCAAAGAGCAGGCGTCGTAGTCGCCGCATGTTCCGCCGGGGGCCGTCGCCGGCCTTGACGGGCGGCGGTTCCCGCTATGCCCGCGCGGAATGATGTTGCCATGCCGCGCCGCCTTTTGTTGAGCGGGGAAGCACTCTCCCCGCCAAACGCATGGAATACGATCAACGTGTCATCAGCCGCCCTTTCCCCCGTTCCGGCCCCGGCGCTTTTGGCCGGGCCCTCCCTGCGCCCCGTCCGGCGGGACGCGCCGTGCCTGCCTGCCGCTGCCTACTATCTGGCGCACTCTTTGCCCGGCAGGGCGCGTTTGCGCCCGTTGCGCCCCGGCGAAGCCGCGCCCGGCGCCCGCTGTTTTTCGCGCGTTGAGCTGGCCGCGCGGCTTGCCTCGCCGGAAGCGCTGGCGGCGCGGGTGGAAATCCGCCCGTGCGCGGCCACAGGGGGCTTGCTGCTTACCTGGGCCGCCGCCTTGCCGGCCCGCCCCGCGACGCTTCCCGCTGTGCGCCCCGCGCGCACGCCGCGCGTGGTGCGCAACCCCATCCCCGGCAAGCTGCTGAGCTACGTTTTTCCCCGGCTGGCGCGCTTTGCGCTGGCCGCCGCGCATGCCGCGCCGTATATCGCGCGCGGGGCGCTCGGCTTCATCCGCTCGCGCTCGCTCACCCTGGACGTGCTGGACGCGTCCGCGCTGCTGGTATGCCTGGCCCGGCGCGATTTCCGGGCGCTCGGCTCCATCACGTTCTTTTTCGCCCTGGGCGAATATATGGCCCAATGGACGCGCAAGCGCTCGCACGACAGCCTGGCCCGGAGCCTGGCGCTCCAGATCAGCTCGGTCTGGGTGCTGGCCGACGGCGAGGAGCGGGAAATTCCGCTGGCCCGGCTGCGCGAGGGCGATCGGGTCGTGGTGCGGGCCGGCGGCGCGATTCCGGCGGACGGCACCGTTGTCCACGGCGAGGGCCTGGTCAATCAGGCCTCGATGACCGGGGAGAGCGCGCCCGTGCATCGCGTTCCCGGCCATTCCGTCTACGCCGGAACCGTGCTGGAGGAGGGCGTGCTGCACATCCTGGCCGTCAAGGTCGGCGACGAGGCGCGCATCAACGCGATCCTGCGCTATATCGACGAGTCCGAGTCGGTCAAGGCGTCCATCCAGGGGCGCTACGAGCGTGTGGCGGACGCCGTGGTGCCGTACAATTTTCTGCTGTGCGGGCTGGTCTACGCCCTGACGCGCGACCCCCGGCGGGCCGGCTCGGTGCTGCTGGTGGACTATTCCTGCGCGCTGCGCCTGGCCACGCCGCTGGCCATTCTGGCCGTCATGCGCGAAGCCGCGGAGCTCGGCGTGCTGATCAAGGGCGGCAAGTTCGCCGAGGCGCTGGCCATGGCCGACGCCGTGGTCTTTGACAAAACCGGCACGCTGACCGGGGCCCAGCCCTCCCTTGTGGACATTTTGCCCTTTGGCGACTTGAGCCGGCGCGAAATTTTGAAAATCGCCGCCTGCCTGGAAGAACATTTTCCCCATCCCGTCGGGCGGGCCGTGGTGCGGGCGGCGGAGGAGATTGGCCTCAGGCACCGCGAGGAGCACGCGGAGGTGGAGTATATCGTGGCGCACGGCATCGCCTCGCGCCTGAACGGCCAGCGCGTGCTGATCGGCAGCGAGCATTTTTTGCTGGAAGACGTGCGCATCCGCATCAGCGAGGCGCAGCGCGCCCTGATCGCCGGACAGACCGCGCGCGGCCGCTCCGCCCTGTACCTTACGCTGGACGACGAGCTGGCAGGCGTTTTGCTGATCGAGGACAAGATCCGGCCGGACGCTCCGGCCATGGTCGAAGCGCTGCGGCGCGAAGGCATGCGCGTGGTCATGCTGACCGGCGACAGCCGCGCCACGGCCGAGGCTGTGGCCGCCCAGACCGGCATAGGCGAATACCATGCCCAGCTTCTGCCGGAGCAGAAGGCCGCCTTTATCCGGGGCCTGCGGGCCGAGGGGCATACCGTGCTGATGATAGGCGACGGCGTGAACGATTCGCCGGCGCTGTCCGCCGCCCATGTGGGCTGCGCCATGCGCGGCGGGGCGGATATGGCTCTGGAAGTGGCGGACGTGGTGCTGACCAGCGGGGATTTTGGCGATCTGCTGCGCGCGCGCGAAATCTGCCGCCGCCTGCTGCTGCGCCTTTCCGGCAATTTCCGGACGTCCCTGTTCTGGAACAGCGTGTTTTTGCTTGGCGGCCTCAGCGGCCTGCTCACCGCGGGCGCCTCGGCCTTTCTGCACAACGTGCTGACCTCCGGCATCGCGGTCGGCAGCATGAAGCCGCTGCTGGACGATGAACCGGCCGTGGAGCGCGACGCCCTCCCGGCCCTGTTGCCGAACAAAGGACGAGAGGCATGAGCGACATGAGATCCGGCGCGGTTTCCAGCTTTTTTGAGGGCCGGGCGCGCCTGCGGCACAGCGCCCTGAAAGATCCGGCCACCGTGCGGGGCCTGCTCCAGTTGCTGGACATGCAGCCCGGCATTCTGGAAGCCGTGCCTAATCCTCGCACCGGCAGCCTGCTGCTGCGCTACGATCCGGCGCTGATCACGCCGGGCGATCTGGAAACGGCGGCGCAGTGGTTTGAGGCGGGCTTCGGCCCTGATCCTGCTGATTCGGCTGACTCGGCTGATGCGGCTGACCGGCCCGTGTGGAACGCCGTTCTGGGCGCGCTGGACAATACCGCCGCGCTGAACGCCGCGTTCGTCCTTGCCCTGGCCGGCCTGCTGCCCGGCGCGCGGCGGCTGCACCGGACGGCGGGCGCGATTTTCGCGGCGTTGGCCCTGATCCACGCGCTACGCCGGCGCTGAAGCCGAGCGGAAAAACGAAAAAAGCCGCCCAGGGGCGGCTTTGCACGTTTAACGCCGGCCGGCGCTATTTGATTTCTTCCTGCGCCTTGTCACCCAGCAGGGCTTCGAGATCGAGCAGGATGAGCAGGCGGTCGTCGAGCTTGCCCACGCCTTCGATGTATTCCGAGCCTATGCCCGCCACCACGGCCGGGGCCTGCTCCACGGTATGCGCCGGGATGCGCAGCACCTCGGACACGGCGTCCACCAAAAATCCCACCACGTTCTGGTTGAGTTCCATCACGATGATGCGCGAATGCGCGTCGAGCGGCACGTCGGGCAGGCCGAAGCGCTTGCGCAGGCCGATCACGGGCAGCACCTTGCCGCGCAGGTTGATCACGCCCTCGATGCAGGCCGGGGCGTTGGGCACCGGGGTGATTTGCACCAGCCGGATGATCTCGTTGACCACGAGGATTTTAACGCCAAATTCCTCGCTGCCCAGGCGGAAGGTCACCAGCTGGAGCAGGTCGGCGTCGTTGACGCCGCGTTCGTCATGGCGATCGTTAGTGGCTTCGCTCATAGATCCTCCCGGGGGAACACCAGACACTTCGGCAGATATAACCGAAACTTAAGGTCACTGCAAACGCCGCGAGGGCTCCGCCGGGGTGCGGGCCGGGCGTTCGCGCTCCACGGGATTGGTGAGGCGGCCCACGCCTTCCACTTCAATGCTCACTTCGTCGCCGGGCTCAATGGGCCCCACGCCGCGCGGCGTGCCGGTGAGGATCACGTCGCCGGGCAGCAGGGTCATGATGTGCGAAAGGTAGCTGACCAGGGCCAGGGGCGGGACGATCATGTCGCGCACAAAGCCTTCCTGCCGCACCTGGCCGTTGACCAGCGCGCGGATGGCGGCGTCTGGGCCGGGCATTTTGGTTTCAAGCCAGGGGCCGAGCGGGCAGAACGTGTCGTAGCCCTTGCAGCGGCCGAACATGCGCTCGTCTTTTTGCAGGTCGCGCGCGGTCACGTCGTTGGCGCAGGCGTAGCCGAACACATAGTCGGCCGCCTCTTCGGGCGTGACGCGGCGGCAGTGCTGGCCGACAATCACGGCCAGCTCGGCCTCGTAGTCGATGCGGCCCACGCCCCCGGGCAGGACGATGGCCTGCCCCTCGCCAATCAGGCTGCTGGGCGGCTTGAGGAAAAAGGAAGGCTGGGGCGAGAGCGGCATGGCCAGCTCGTCGGCGTGATCGCGAAAATTCAGGCCCACGCAGATGATTTTGCCGGGCGCGACCAGCGGCAGCATGACCACGTCCTCCCGGCGCAGCGGGGCGGGGTCGGCGTCGCGCTGGAGGCTGGTGAAGAGGCCGTCTTCCCCGATGGAGGCGTAAAACGTCTTGCCGTTGTGGCGGACGCGGACGATGCGCATGAGCCCTCCGGATTAAACCACCATAATGATAGGCACGACAATGGGGTCGCGATCCAGCACGTCGCGGAAAAAGCGGCGCAGGCTGGAGCGGATGCGCTCCTGAAGCCGGGGCGGATCCAGGGTGTCCATGGTTTCGAGGTGATCCAGCACCAGGCATTTGGCGTCTTCGAGCAAATGGCTGTACTGCTGCTCGAACACAAAGCCGCGCGAGAGGATCTCGGGCCCGTGCAGCACTTCCCAGGTGTCTTCGGCAAACACCAGCACCACCATCACCATGCCCGCCGCGCCGAGAATGCGGCGCTCCTTGAGCACAAGGCGGCCCACGTCGCCCACGCCCTTGCCGTCCACCAGCACCGATTCCACGGGCACCGTGGCTTCCAGGCGGTGTGCCGAGGGCGTGAACGTGACGGGGTGGCCGTCTTCCAGAATCAGCACGCGGCCGGGCTCCACGCCGCAGTCCCTGGCCAGTTGCGCGTGCAGGGCCAGGTGGCGGTATTCGCCGTGCACGGGGATGAAATATTCCGGCCGCGCGGCGCCCAGCACGGCGCTGAGTTCGTCGCGGCAGGCGTGGCCCGTGGCGTGGATGGTGCGCCGCGAGTCGTGGTACACCTTGGCGCCCTGGCGGTACATGCGGTTGATCACCTTGGACACGGCCCGCGCGTTGCCGGGGATGACGCGGGCCGACATGATCACGGTGTCGCCCTCGTGCAGGGCCAGGTGGCGGTGCTCGCCGTTGGCGATGCGCGTGAGGGCCGAAAGCGGCTCGCCCTGCGTGCCCGTGGCCAGAATAACCGCGCGTTCCGGCGGCGGCGAGGACAGGCCGGCGGCTTCGCCGATCAGGTTGTCGGGCACGTTCAAAAGGCCGAGGTTCACGGCTTTTTCGATATTGGCCGAAAGGCTGCGCCCGCTGACCAGCACCGGGCGGCCGTATTCCTTGGCTAGCTCCAGCACGGTGCGGATGCGGTCGATGTGGCTGGAAAATAGCGTGATGAAGATGCGGCCCGCCGCGTCGCCGAAAATGCCGTGCAGCGTTTGGCGCACCTCGCGCTCCGGCCGCGAATGCCCTTCCATTTCCACGTTGGTGGAGTCGGAAAGCAAAAGTTTGACGCCTTCCTCGCCCGCGAATTCGGCCAGTTCGGCGCACAGATCGCAGGGCGCGCCGAGCGGCGAGGCGTCGAGCTTGAAGTCGCCGGTATGGATGACCTTGCCCACGGGCGTTTCCACGGCCAGCGCGTAGCCCTGCGGGATGGAGTGGCACACCGGGATGCAGCGGAACGTCAGATCGCCCAGCGTGACGGAGGCGCGGGCCTTGACCGTGACAAGCTCCACCCTGTCCATCAGGTTGTGTTCGGTCAGCTTGTGCTCGACCAGGGCCAGGGTGAACGGCGAGCCGTAAATGCGCAGGCCCTTGTGCTGGGGCACAAGCCAGGGCAGCGCGCCGATATGATCCTCGTGCCCGTGCGTCAGCACCACGCCGAGCACGCGCTCGCGCTCCGAAAACAGCGACTCGAAGCGCGGAATCACCACGTCCACGCCAAGCTGCGAATCGTCGGGAAACATCAGCCCGCAGTCCACCAGCACCACGCCGCTTTCCGTCTCCCATTTCTGGCAGTTGAGGCCTATTTCGCCAAGGCCCCCCAACGGGGTGATGGTCAAATACGGTTCGGACATGCGATCTCCTGGGGGGCCGGCGCGGCGCGCGGCGGGCGCGCGGTTTGCCCGGCTTTGGGCGGAATGGGGCATATTAGCCTAAGGAGCGCCGCGGCACAAGGGCGTGAGCCCGCGGCCCGGCCCGCTTGCCTTAGAGGGCGGCTCGCGTTAAAGCAATGGCCTCAAGGAGATCGCATGACGCTTCCCGCCCTTTTGCTGCTGGCCGTGGCTCTCGCCATGGACGCCTTTGCCGTTTCCATCGCCGTGGCCATACGGCTCGGCTCGTTCCGGGCCGGGCCCACGCTCCGCCTGGCGCTGGCCTTCGGCTTCTTTCAGTTCCTGATGCCGGTGATCGGCTGGGCGCTCGGCCTGACCGTGCGCGGCGCCATTGAACGCTGGGATCACTGGGCGGCCTTTGGCCTGCTGGCCTTCATCGGCGTCAACATGCTGCGCGAGGCCTTTGGCAAGGGCGAAGAACACGGCGCGGAGCGCGGCGACCCCACGCGCGGCTTTTCGCTGCTTGTGCTGGCGGTGGCCACCAGCATCGACGCGCTGGCCGTGGGCCTTTCGTTCGCGCTGCTGGGGATCCCGGTGTGGTTGCCGGCCGGGGTGATCGGCGTGGTCTGCGCCGCGATCACCACGCTGGGCGTGCTTCTGGGCGTGCGCCTGTCGCATGCGGCCGTGGTGAGCAAGCGCGCCGAGCTTGTCGGCGGCCTGGTGCTGATTGGCATCGGCCTCAAGATTTTATACGAGCACGGGGTATTTTAAGGCGGGCCGCTTTTCCCGCTCCAGCAAAAAACCCCGGCCTAACCGGGGTTTTTTGCGTTAAAGGTGTTTAAAACCTACTTCTTGGCGGGAGCCGGAGAGGGCGCGAGGGCTTCGATCCAGTTGGGGAACTGGTAGCGCGGCTTCATGTCCTTGCCGGCAAAGCCCTGCCAGTCCCTGGCGTAGCGCATGGCCTTGTGGATGGCGCCGCCGCCCGCGCCGTGGGCGTCGGTGCTCTTGTAGATCGCGTCTTCACGCACGGGATTGAGGTATTCCCACACGATTTGCTTCTTGGCGTCCACTTCGACAACGTGGCCGTCGTTGGTGGAGGTGATCATCCAGTTGCCGTTGGCCAGCTTTTGCGCGCCGCACTGGAAGGCGGAGTAGAAGTTGCCGCCGTTGGCCTTGACGGAGCTGGGCGCCCAGAACCACGCCACTTCGCTGGTCTTGGGGTTGAGTTCCACCGCGCGGGTGTAGTTGCCGGACGGGCGGTTGTTGCCGTTGTCCAGGATGGTGATGTTGCCTTCGGGCGTCCAGTCCGGGGCGTGGGGGCCAAAGAGCTTCTGGTCGCCGTCGAGGCCGTAGCCGGAAGGCGCCTTGCCCGCGCCGTAGTTGGCGGGGTTGCCCCAGCGGTAGGTGATTTTGCCCGTGCCCTTGTTCAGCACATAGACTTCGCCCAGGTTGCGCGAGGTAAAGCAGATTTCATTGGTGTCCGCGCGGTAGGCGATGCCGTTGCAGTGCGTCCAGTCCGGCCCGGCGAAGACCGGAGCGATGGCCGCGGGGCAGAACTTGTTGATGTCGAACTGATCCGGGCCCGTGCCGATGTGATCCCACACGTGCCATTCCCACACGGTTTTGCCGCTGTGGTCAACCTCGCGGATGAAGTCGGGCCACACGCCCTGGATGATCGCGCCGTCGGGACGCTTAAAGCCTTCGGGCGGGAGGCGGCGGTCGGGATTCTTCAGATCCAGGCCCTTGGCCGCGGCTTCGTCCAGGCTTTTGTATTCCCAGCCCAGGATCAGGTAGTTGCCGTTGGGCATGACTTCGAACGTATGGTGCGAAATCAGCTTGCCGGGCTCGAACATTTTGTATTCCCAAACTTTTTTGCCGCTCCAGTCAAACTCTTCGATCAGGCCGGCCGCGCCGCCGAACTGCGGGGCGGCGTCGGCAAAGCGCGAATGGCGCGCCATGTTGCCGTTGGGCAGCATTTCGGCGTAAAACGCCACGTATTCGCTTTTCCATTCGTTGACGACGTTGCCCTGGTTGTCGATCAGGTAGGTGTTTTTGGAGTCTTGGGGCGCGATCAGCACGTAGCCGTCCGTTGCGCCGGGGTTGTTCTGCAGGACGCCGAGCGGGCCTTTGAACGCTTCGTTGGCCAGGGCCGAACCTGCGAGGGCCAGGCTCAACATGCCGGAAACCGCGAGACATTTACCCAGTTTCATCATTTTCCTCTTCCTCCAAGGTTGAAAGGGGGCCGGCCCGGCGATGGCCTGCCCGGCCAAATCGCCCTGCTGCCGGTAGGGAAATCTTGGATGATACGATGTTAGAGCTATGAGAGAGAGGCGTCAACGTGCGCAAAAGCGCACGGAAAAAAGCCTTTGCACCCGGCTTGTGCATTTTTTCGCGCAGCCGCGCCGTGCAATGCCCGGCCCCCGTTGGCGCGAGGCTCCGCGCCCGTGTCTTGAGTGTGTGATTTTTCGCACAGTCTTGTTATTTTTTTTGAGAAATTTTGGAGTGTCTGCTGCCCTCGATGCCCGTATGTTCCTACAAAACAACAAACACGGCCCTGCGGGCCGCCCGTCGGGTCGGCCCTCCCCAAACCCCTCCGGCACCCCGCACCCATTTGGCGGGGCATTGTCGTGAGCGTGTCAACAATATCCGCAACCAAATGGGTGCGGGGCAGCGGGGCGCGGGGCGGAGCCCCGCTCTCATGTTAACGAAAAAGGGCGGCCTTGCGGCCGCCCTTCATCATGCGATCAGGCGATCAGCGAGAGGGGATTAGCCTCTGCACTGCTCGTGGTAGTGGGTGTGCAGGTACTGGTGGGCCTTGTGGCCGTTGGGTTCGCCCAAAAATTCATCGTACAGGGCGATGACTTCGGGGTTTTCGTGGCTTTTGCGCAGCGGCAGGGTGCGGTCGTCGCGGTACAGGGCTTCGGTGCGCAGCAGCGGGGTGTCGCCTTCCAGGCTGATGGGCTGTCCGCCGCCGTTGATGCAACCGCCGGGGCAGGCCATGATCTCGATGAAGTGCCAGCCGTGCGGGTTGCCCGCGCGGATGCTGTCGCACACCGCCTGGGCGTTTTTGAGGCTGTGGGCCACGGCCACTTTGACTTTGAGGCCGTCGATGTCCAGCTCGGCTTCCTTGATGCCTTCCATGCCGCGCACCACGGTCAGTTCCAGCGGATCGAGGGGCTTTTTGGTCAGCACTTCGTAGGCGGTGCGCACGGCCGCTTCCATCACGCCGCCGGTAACGCCGAAGATGGTGGCGGCGCCGGTGCCCACGCCCATGAGCGGGTCATAGCGCTCGTCGGGCAGGGCGGCGAAGTTGATGGAGGCTTCCTTGATCATCTGGCCGAGTTCTTCGGTGGTCAGGACGATGTCCACGTCGCGGAAACCGCTGCTGACCATTTCGGGGCGCTGGGCTTCAAACTTTTTGGCCGTGCAGGGCATGATGGAGACCGACACGATTTTGGACGGGTCGATGTCCATTTTCTGCGCGTAGTAGGTTTTGAGCATGGCGCCGAACATGGCCTGCGGGCTTTTGGCCGTGGAGAAGTGCGGGATGAGGTCGGCGTAGAACATTTCCATGTAGTTGACCCAGCCCGGCGAGCAGCTGGTGATCATGGGCAGCACGCCATTGGTGCGCACGCGGTTGATAAGCTCGTAGCCTTCTTCCATGATGGTGAGGTCGGCCGACCAGTTGGTGTCGAACACCTTGTCGAAGCCGAGGCGGCGCAGGGCCGCCACCATTTTGCCGGTGGCGAGATCGCCGGCGTGGCCGCCCAGGGCTTCGGAAATGCCCACGCGGACGGAAGGCGCGGTCTGCACCATGACGATTTTGTTCGGGTCTTTAATGGCGGCCCAGGCTTTTTCGATGTCGCTCTTGATGGTGATGGCGCCGGTGGGGCAGATTTTGCGGCACTGGCCGCAGAAGGTGCAGTTGACCTTGTCGAGGCCCTGGTTGAACGCCGGGGACACCGTGGAGTTGATGCCGCGGTTGACGAAGGAGTAGACGTTGACGCCCTGCACTTCGGAACAGACGCGCACGCAGCGGCCGCACAGGATGCACTTGGACGGGTCGCGCACGAGGCTGGGGTTGTTCTCGTCCTTGGGCAGGGGCGGACGGTTGTAGGCGTAGGGGATTTTGCGGATGCCGAGGTCGGCCGCGATGTTCTGCAGTTCGCAGTTGCCGTTGCGGGCGCAGGCCAGGCAGTCGCGCGGGTGGTTGGAGAGCAGCAGCTCGACAATGGTTTTGCGGGCGCTGAGCACGTCGGGGCTGTGGGTGGAAACTTCCATGCCCTCGGTCACCTTGGCCACGCAGGAAGCAACAAGCGAGCGAGCGCCTTTGACTTGCACCACGCACACGCGGCAGGCCCCGGCGGGGCGCAGCATGGGATGGTGGCAGAGGTTGGGGATGCGGATGCCCGCCGCCTTGGCGGCCTCCCACACCGTGGCCGTTTCGGGCGCGGTGACGGTCTGCCCGTCTATGGTCAGAGTAACGGTTTTACTCATGTTTTTCTCCTTTCAGCGGGCCGGTTACCGGCGGCCGACGGCGTGGATTTTTTTGCAGGCGGCTTCGCAGGAACCGCACTTGATGCACTTGGCCGGGTCGATCTTGTGGGGCTGGCGCTTTTCGCCGGTGATGGCGTCCGCCGGGCACACGCGCATGCACGAGCCGCAGCCGATGCACTTTTCCGGATCGATCCAGTATTCCATGAGGTTGGTGCAGGCCTTGGCCGGGCACTTCTTTTCCTTGATGTGCGCTTCGTATTCGTCGCGGAAGAAGCGCAGGGTGGAAAGCACCGGGTTGGGCGCGGTCTGGCCCAGGGCGCAGAGCGCGGCCTGTTTCATGGTGTGCGAGAGGCGCTCGAGGTCTTCGATGTCGCCGTCCTTGCCCTTGCCGTCGCAGATGCGCTCGAGGATTTCGAGCATGCGCTTGCTGCCTTCGCGGCAGGGCGTGCATTTGCCGCAGCTTTCGGCCTGGGTGAACGTGAGGAAGAAGCGGGCCAGATCGACCATGCAGGTGTCTTCGTCCACGACCACGAGGCCGCCGGAGCCCATCATGGCGCCGGCCGCGGCGAGGGAGTCGTAGTCCACCGGGCTGTCGAGCAGCGACTCGGGCAGGCAGGCGCCGGAGGGGCCGCCGATCTGCACGGCCTTGAACTTCTTGCCGTTCTGGATGCCCGCGCCGATGTCGAAGATGATCTGGCGCATGGTGGTGCCCATGGGCACTTCCACCAGGCCGGTGTTCTTCACTTTGCCGGTGAGGGCGAACACCTTGGTGCCCGGCGACTTTTCGGTGCCGAGCGACGTATAGGCCGCCGCGCCGTCGGTGATGATGCGGGCCACGTTGGCGAAGGTTTCCACGTTGTTGAGCACGGTGGGCTTGTCCCACACGCCGGACTGGGCCGGGAACGGGGGACGCGGGCGGGGCATGCCACGCTTGCCTTCAATGGAGCGCAAAAGGGCGGTTTCTTCGCCGCACACGAACGCGCCGGCGCCTTCCTTGATTTTGAGATGGAAGTTGAAGCCGGTGCCGAGGATGTCGTTGCCGAGCAGGCCCATGTCGGTAGCCTGGGCGATGGCGACTTCAAGGCGCTTGATGGCCAGCGGGTATTCCGCGCGCACGTAGATGTAGCCTTCGGTGGCGCCCACGGTCAGCGCGCAGATCAGCATGCCTTCCAGCACGGCGTGCGGGTCGCCTTCGAGCACCGAGCGGTCCATGAACGCGCCGGGGTCGCCTTCGTCGGCGTTACAGACAACGTACTTGGGCGAGCCTTCGGCAATGCGGGTGGACTCCCACTTGCGGCCGGTGGGGAAGCCCGCGCCGCCGCGGCCGCGCAGGCCGGAGCGTTTCATTTCTTCCAGCGTGGCTTCGGCGCCGATTTTAATGGCTTTGGCCAGGCCTTCGTAACCGCCGGTGGCGATGTATTCGGTGATGTCTTCGGGGTTGATGCGGCCGCAGTTGCGCAGCACCAGGCGGTGCTGGAGGTTGTAAAACGCCATTTCCTTGTAGGTCTTGCGGGGCGTTTTACCCGTGCGGCCCTGGAACAGCAGGTGTTCCACCACGCCGCCGTCCACCAGGGTGGTCTTGACGATTTCGTCGCAGTCGCCGGCTTTCACGCGCACATAGAACGTGCCGCCGGGGTAGACGATAACCAGGGGGCCGAGTTCGCAAAAGCCGTGACAGCCCGTGGTGACGATTTCGCATTTGTCCTTGAGGCCGTATTTTTCCAGAGCAACGGCAAAGGCGGCGCGCACGTCGGCGCTGCCCGAGGACGTACAGCCCGTGCCGCCACAGACCAGGATCTGGAACTTTTTGTCGCTGGGCGAACGGTCGTAGTGGCGCAGGGCCAGCTTGGGTTTGGCAGCTTCCTTGACCTTGACGAGGTCGGCGGCGGAAGCAAGGCGAGCGTATTTGGTCATAATATCCTCACTTGCTTATGACAGGTAGCTGTCAAGAATGCCCGGAATGTCGGCGGGCTTGAGCCGGCCGTGGGTCGTGTCGTTCACCATGATGACCGGGGCCAGGCCGCACGCGCCAAGACAGGCCACGGTTTCCAGCGTGTATTCCAGATCCTTGGTGGTTTCGCCGGGCTTGATCTTGAGGTGCTTGCTGATGGACTCCAGAATGCTGGAGGCGCCGCGGACGTGACAGGCCGTGCCCTGACAGGCGCGGACAATGTTTTTGCCGCGGGGGTTGAGGTGGAATTGGGCGTAAAAGGTCACCACGCCGAAGATTTCCGAAATCGGAATGTCCAGTTCTCTGGCAATGGTTTCCAGCACGGGTTTGGGAAGGTACCCGTAAATGGCCTGGGCTTTCTGCAGCACGGGAATAAGCGCGCCCCGCGTGCCCTTGTAGCCAGCCAGCATTTCCTTGAGCGGAGCCAGATCGAACTCGCCCACGCTCGCACCGTTACATGCCATGCTCGTATCCTCCTGATGTCTACTAGAGTATAGCCGCGGGATTATAGGCCTTCCCGCCCCACTCGCGCCCGTCCCCGGGACGGCCGCGATATTCAAACCGTCATTCAGGCTTGGTGGCCGGGGCGTCGCCCAGGCCTACGGCGCGCAGGACGCCGCTCTCGTTGTCCCACGCCTGGCGCAGAAAAGCTTTGGCCTCGGCGCGGCCGCGCAGGGCGGGCGTCACCGGGTAGCCTTCCATGGCCTTGGCGAAGGCTTCGCTTTGGGCGGCCCGCATAAAGGCTTCCTCAAGGCGGTCAAGCACCGGCCCGGGCGTGCCCGCCGGGGCCAGCAGCACAAAGGTGGAATCGCCCTGGCCGGGATCGGCGAAGCCCTTGCCCGGCAGCGCGGGCAAATCCGGCAGCGCGGCCGGGGCCGAACTGGCCAGCGCCAGCAGCGGCTTCAACTGGCCCTGCCGGATGCGCGGCAGCGCGCCGCTGGCCGCGGCGTCCACATGGCCGCCCAAAAGCGCGGCCTCCACTTCGCCCGCGCCGCCAAAGGGCACAAAGCGCCAGACCAGCGCGGGATCTTTGGCGGCCATCATGGCCAGCGCGATGTGGGAAGGCGTGCCCAGGCCCGGCACGCCGACGCGCAGTTCGCTCTTGGCCGCGCTGGCTTTGCGCGTGGCGTCCAGAAAAGATTCGAGATCGGCCCAGGGGCTGTCCGGCCGCACCACCAGCACCGGCGAGGCCTGGCCGAACGTAAGCAAAGGCTCCGCATCGCGCAGGGGGCGATAGGGAGCCTCGTTTTTGTGGGGGATGAAGATCAGCGCGTTGGAAACGCATGCGCCGATCGTGTAGCCGCCCGGCGCGGATCGCAGCACCTTGGCCACGCCCGGCATACCGCCGCCCCCCGCGTCGTTGGAGGGAATAATCTTTTGGCCGAGGCTCTTTTCGGCCTCCTGCGCCAGCACGCGGGCCGCGCTGTCCAGCGCGCCGCCGGGGCTGAACACAATGGAAAGCTGGATGGGACGGGACGGGAAATCGGCCGCCAGGGCGCACAAAGGCGCCAGGCTCAAGGCCGCCGCGGCCGCTGCGGTTAACATGCGGCGAAAAAACGAGATCGGGAGGTTCATAACTCCCCTTGTGAATGATAGTGGGTTTGTTTGGCAAGAAAAAAAATTTTTTTCACAAGGCTATATACTGAAATAATTAGTTATTATGCTTAGATAGCATGATAATATAATGTAATAGCCG
The DNA here is from genome assembly GCA_031552135.1 of Mailhella sp. Taxonomy (GTDB): domain Bacteria; phylum Desulfobacterota; class Desulfovibrionia; order Desulfovibrionales; family Desulfovibrionaceae; genus Mailhella. Next base: position 10,094 of record JAVBMS010000036.1, on the reverse strand, counting down.
GCCATGCGCGCCGGGCCGCCTTGCCGCCGCGCGCGTTCTCCCGTGCGGGCGGCGGGTTTTGCCAGCGGCGTCACAAGCCGGCTATCAGCGCCTGGACGAGATGGGTTTCGATTCTCGGCCCCAGCACAAAGGCCAGAACCAGCGGGGCGGAGGCGAAGCCGCGCCGCCGCAGCGCCACCGCAAGGACGCCGAACAGCAGGCACTGCGCCGGGCCTTCCGGGCCGCCCGCGCTCAGGTACGAGCCCGCGAGGCACAATATCAGGATGACGGGCCAGACCAGCCGCCAGGGCAGCACGGCCAGCCGCGCCCACAGCCGGGCCAGGCCCAGGCCCAGGCCCAACAGCAGCGCGTTGCCGAGGGCCAGGCTGAACACCAGGCCCCAATAGAACACGGGCTGGGCCGAAGGCAGCAGCGGCCCGGGCACCACGCCGCCCACGGTCAGCGCGCCGAGCAGCGTGGCCGTGACCGGGTTGGTGGGCAGGCCCAGCAGCAGCAGCGGGGCGAAGGAAGCCATGGCCGCCGCGTTGTTGGAGGCCTCGGGCCCGGCCAGCCCGGCCCACGCGCCCTTGCCGAAGCGCTCGCGCTCGCGGCTGAGCTTCCGCTCCAGCGCGTAGGAGGCGAAGCTGGCCGTCACGCCCGCCCCGCTGGGCACCAGCCCGGTGCAAAAGCCGATCACCGTGCCCCGCGCGGCGGCCAGCAGCGTGGGCAGCGGCCGGGGCGGCGGCACGGTTCCGGAAACATCCGGTTTCCCGCGCTTCCCGCGCTCAGGGCGCGGCATGGCCGTGGGCGGGGCCAGCAGGTTGTCCAGCACATCGCCCAGGCCAAAAATGCCCAAAAGCAGGGCGCTGAGGTCAAAGCCCCCGGCCAGCCGCCAACTGCCAAACATCAGGCGTTCCGCGCCGTGGATGGGGTCAAGGCCGGGCAGGGCCAGCAAAAAGCCCAAAAACACCATGCAGGCGTTTTTGGCGGGCGAGCCCCGGCCCAGAAACACCACCAGGGCCAGCGCGCCCAGCAGCAGGCCGGCGCGGCCCAGCGGCCCGAAAAAAAGCGCCGCGTCCGAAAGCAGCGGGGCCAGCAGCACCATGCCCAGCGTCGCGCCCATGCCGCCAACGAACGAGGCCAGCGTGGCCACGCGCAGCGCCTGGCGCGCCGCGCCCGCGCGGGCCAGCGGCACGCCCTCAAACGTGGTGACCACGGCGTCCGGCTCGCCGGGTATGCCGACCAGGATCGAGGTGACGGCCCCGCCGTACTTCGCGCCGTAAAAAATGCCCGCCAAAAGCGCGATGGCCGGGAGCGGATCCAGCAGATAGGTCAGGGGAAAGAGCAGGGCCATGGCGGCGGGCGGGCCGAAGCCCGGCAAAATGCCCACCACCATGCCCAAAAGAATGCCGGCCAGGGTCAGCGCCCCCATGAGCGGATCCATGGCGGCGGCAAAACCGGCCGCGATCTGCTGGGCAAGCTCGGGCGAAAACATCAGCCCGCGCCTCGCAGCGCTTCCAGCCACAGGCCTTCCGGCAGGGGGGCCAGCGCGCTGATGCCCCCCAGTAACACCAGCACAACCAGCGTGAGGCGCAGCGCCGCGCGCCCGCCATTGCCCGCCGCGCGCGCCGCCACGGGAACCGCCGCGCAGGTGGCCGCCGCCCAGCCCAGCGGGATGAGGCAGGCGATCCAGAGCAGCGCGGCCGTTGCCAGCCCGATCAGGGCCCGCCTGTCGGGCGTTGCGCGCGGGGGGCGCGTGCCGTCGCCTTCAGCCGGAGGGAAGACAAGGGGCAGGGAAAAAAGCGCCAGCCCGCCGCCCGCCAGCGCGGGCCACAGGCCCGGCCCCGGCAGATCCGCGCTGCCCGCGCCCAGCGCCAGGCCGTGCGCGCAGGCCGCCGCCCCGGCCGCGCACAGCAGGCAGGGCAGCGGAGCGAATGTCCGGCGGCGGGGAGGGCGTTTGGCGTCCATGCGTTGTCCTTGTCCGGGATCTCGTACAGGCGGCCGCAATAACGGCGGCGCTGAGCAGGGCTGTACCGCAGGAAGCGCCGCGCGTCAAAGCGTGGGGTGCAAACGGTTTTACTGTATTGGTATTTTTTTCACAACATGCGGCTGTGCAAGCGGATAGTCCGACAACGTATGATTTGACTTGACAAAGAAAACTCAAGCGGGCAGGGAAGCCGGAGATCAAAAAAGCGGCGCGCAAGAGTCCGCGGGGCTATTCCTGTGGCCCTTTCCTGACGATAAGCTTTTGTTCCTCGGCGTGAAATATTCCTGACCCATCTTGTGTGAGGGTGCAATGCGTATCAAAACGCGCTTGTTGCTGATGCTGATTCCGGCGCTTGTCGTCATCCTGGCCCTGACGGCCTTTGTCAATTACCGCAACGCCCAGCGCCAGGCCGTGCTGGCGGCCGAGGGCCTGGCGAGGGCCATCGCGTTCGAGCAGTCCGACGTGCTGATGGACAGGCTGCAAATGGCGGAAACCTCCGCCGTGCAGGCCGCGCGCATCGCTCTGGAATTGAAGCATGCGGGGGCTTCCCGCGCGGAGCTGCGCGCCGCAACGCGCGGCTTTTTGCCCGCGCACGAGGATTACTTCGCCATCTGGTCGCTGTGGGAGCCCAACGCCTACGACGGCAAGGACGCCGACTTCGTGGGCGACGAATACGGCAACGAGGAAGGCCGCGCCAACGACTACTGGTTCCGCGAGGACGGCGGCCTCAGCTTTGACGCGTCCGACGACTACGCCACGGAAGACTATTACCGCCTGCCCAAAGAGCGCGGCGGCCCCATCATCATCCCGCCCTATGTGGATCCGGAAACCGAGGACAAAATCCTCATGACCTCCGTGGCCGTGCCCCTGATCGAAAAGGGCGCGTTCCTGGGCGCGCTGGGGATCGACATCAGCCTGGCCTCGCTGACGGACATCATCAGCGGGGTGAAGCCCTACGAAACCGGCTACGCCCAGTTGATCACCGACAACGGCTCCATTGTGGCCTCGCCCGTGGCGCGCCCCGCCCAGGACGGCACGCTGCCCGTGGTCGGCGCGGACATCAAGGCCCGCCTGGCCAGGGGCGAATCTTTCTCCCTGCTGTCCGCGTCCGCGCGCAACGGCGAGACCGTGCGCTGCTTCTACCTGCCGGTGCGCCTGACTTCGTTCGTGTCGCCGTGGTACTTCATGGTCGCCCTGCCCGAAAAGGCCGTCATGGCCGAGTCGCGCCGGGATCTGGCCGTCAATCTGGGCGTGGCCGGCGTGGCGCTTGCCCTGCTGCTGATTTTGGTGGTGTACACCGCGCAGGGCGTGGCTTCGCCCCTGCAACGCATCGAGAGCTACGCCCGCCGCGTGGCCGGCGGCGACTACGAGGCGGATGTGGACACGCGCGGCTTTGCCCGCGAACTCCAGCTTTTGCGCGCCTCGCTGGGCAACATGCTGGAATCGCTGCTTTCCACCATGGCCCAGGCCGGCGAGCGGCGCAAAGAGGCCGAACAGGAGGCCGAGCGCGCCCGCGCCGCCGTGGAGACGGCCCGGCGGGCGCAGCAGGACGGCGAGGCCGCGCGGCAGGCCATGCTGGAAGTGGCGGCCCGCGTGGAGGCGGTTTCCAGCACGCTGCTCCAGACGTCCGAAGCCCTGGCCGAACACATTGACGACGCCGGGCGCGAGCTTGGCGCGCAAAACGTTTTGATGGGCGAAACCGTGCAGGCCGTGGCCAGCATGGCCGACGCAACCGGCCGGGTTTCCGGCAGCGCGGGCGACGCCGCCGCCTTTGCCGAGCGCACCCGTGTGCGCGCCAACGAGGGAGCGGACAAGGTCAACGGCACCCTCAAGGCCTTTGAGGCGATCCGGGCCGAAACCGACAAGCTCGGCGCGCAGATGGGCGAACTGGGCTCCCGCGCCGACGGCATCAACAATATCCTCGGCATGATCAACGACATCGCGGAGCAGACCAATTTGCTGGCGCTCAACGCCGCCATTGAGGCGGCCCGCGCGGGCGAGGCCGGGCGAGGCTTCGCCGTGGTGGCCGACGAAGTGCGCAAGCTGTCCGAAAAAACCTCCCAGGCCACGGCCCAGGCCGGCGCCGCCATCGAGGGCATTCACGCCAGCATGAAGGTCAGCGCCGAGGGCGTGCGCCGCACCAGCGCCACGGTGGAAAAAACCGTGGCCATCGGGCACGAGGCCCAGTCGTCGCTGGCCGACATCGTTTCGCTGATCGCGGCGGTCAACGAGCAGATCCACGCCATCGCCGATCTGTGCCGGGGCCAGTCCGAAACGGCCGCCCACATAGGGCGCATCGTGGACAACCTGCGCCTGCGGGGCGAGAGCGTGTCGCAGGCCATGGCGGCCGGCGCGGCCGACACCGCCTCGCTCGCGCCCGAAGCGCGCGAGCTGGGCCTCTTGGTGGAGCAGCTGACGCGGCGGGATTAACGCCGGGTTCTTATGCGGTATGATTGCGGGCGTCTTTCTCCGGAAAGACGCCCGCTTTATTGTTCGATCCAGATCACCGAGGCCTGCCGCCCTTCCGCGGGCGAGCGGCGGAACGAGAAGAGCGCTCCGAGCGAAAGCGTGCACAGGTCGAGGCCGTAGATATTTTCGGGCGGCAGACCCGCGCTTTGCAACTGATCGCGCGTCAGCCGCCACAAATCCACGGTGCGCGAGGCGGGCCGGAACCAGGGCCGGAACGCGTCGCCCCATTCGGCGTCAAAATTGACGAACTCGGCCCGGGCAGGGCTCAGGCTGGGGCCGCGCACGGCAAAAACGTCTTCGGGCCGCAGCGCGTAGCGCGCCATGAAGTCGCGCGCGCCCACGGCGGGGTAGTTTTGCCGGTTGCCGCGCCAGCCGCAGTGCAGCGCGGCGACGTGGCGGCCCGAGCGGTCGGCCAGCAGCAGGGGCTGGCAGTCGGCGGTTTTGATCATAAGCCCCAGACCCGGTTGCGCCGTGGCCAGGCCGTCGGCCCGCTGCACTGCGGCCAGAGCGGGCGGCTGGATGCCGGGCTCGAAGATCGTGTCCACGCCGTGCACCTGATGCGCTTCCGCAAAACCGATCAGGCCGAGGGTGCGGACAAGCTCCGCGCGGTTGGCCGCCACGCGGGCCTTGTCAACGGCCACGTCCAGCGAAATGTTATCATCATCCACAGGCGCGGCGTGGCCGGCGCGGATCTGGAACGCGCAGCGCACACCCGGAACTTCGGGAAAGCGGAAAGGGATGAAGGTCAGAGGCATGTCAGCCCCTCCTCGGTGGCCAGGGCGGCCACGGGCACGTCCCAGGGATCTCTGGGCAGTTGGGGAAAAACCAGCGCGCCGAACGCCAGGCCCAGGCTCGCGCCCGCGCCGGCGGCCAGCAGGCGGTCGTAATAGCCGCCGCCGTAGCCCAAACGGTAGCCCTGGCGATCAAAGGCCAGGGCCGGCACGATAACCAGCGCGCCGGGCAGATCGCCGGGCGGCAGGCAGGGCGCTTGGGCCGGAGGTTCGGGGATGCCGTTGGCCGAGGGCAGCAGCTCGGCCGGGTCGCAACAGGCCAGCATGTCCATGCGGCCCGGATCGTCCGGACGGCAGCGCGGCAAAAAAACGCGTTTGCCCTGGGCCAGGGCCGCGCGCAGCAGGGCGTCGGTATCCACCTCGCCCTTGACGGCGCGATAGAGCAGCACAATATCGTGCGCGCGCCAGAGCGGGCTTTGCAGCACGCGGGCCTGCACGGCGGCGGAAAGCGCGGCGTGGCGCGGGGCGTCGGCGGCGAGGGCGCGGCGGATCGCGCGGGCGTGGGCGCGCCAGGCCTGTTTGCCGTCGTCCGGCGAGGGCGGGGCGGGCAAAGGCGCGTCGGGCAGGCTGGTCATCACGATGCCTCGCAAAAATTAATTATTCCGGGCTATTGCTTCCAGGCGGCCGCAAAAGCGTCTTTCTTTCCGGCGCGGCGCGGAAATGGGTGCCGGAAATGCTTTGTCAAAGCCAAAAAAACAGGATAGAAGCAAAAAAGCGGTTGAAGCGCGTTTTGCGCTCCCGCGTCTTCTCACCATAGCAGCGCCATCGCCTTCATCGGTTTTCATACCAAGGAAACGCCGTCCATGCCAAGCCCTGAACGGACAGCCACCCCCCCGGCCAACACGCCGGAAGGGCAAGCCGCCCCGAACACACGGCCGGACATTCGACCGGATACCCGCCCGGACGGGCCGGTTCCCGCGCCGTCCCAATGCTGGGTGGTGCTGGGCGACATCCACGGCGACGTGGCGCGTCTTGCCGCCATCCCCGAGCTTGCCGGGGCCGACGGCGTGATGATCACCGGCGATCTCACCCGCCTGGGCGGCGCGGCTTCGGCCCGCGCCGTCATTGAGGCGGTGGAGGCGATCAACCCCGTGGTGCTGGCGCAGATCGGCAACATGGATCGCCCGGAAGTGGACGACTGGCTGGAAGACGAGGGCATCAACCTGCACCGCAAGGTGCGCGAGCTTGCGCCCGGCATTGCCGTTATGGGCGTGGGCGGTTCCACGTTTACGCCGTTCGGCACGCCTTCGGAATTTCCCGAGGCGCGCTTTGCCGAATGGCTGGAGTCGCTTGCCGGGCGCGCGGCCGATTACGCCGCCGTGGTGCTGGTGACGCACAACCCGCCGTACGATACCGCGTGCGACTGCTCCGGCGGAGGCGCCCATGTGGGCTCCCGCGCGGTGCGCGAATTTATTGAGGAACACCAGCCCGATGTCTGCCTGTGCGGCCACATCCACGAGTCGCGCGGCGAACAGCGCATCGGGCGTACCGTGGTGGCCAACCCCGGCGCTTTCGGCGCCGGCGGGTACGCCCTGCTGCGCCTGGAAAACGGCGCCGTCACGGTCGCCCTGCGCGGGCTTGAGGCTTGAACCTCGCCATTTTTTTCACCTTTTTTTTGAGGAATGTATGACCCAGGATCAGGATAACCAGGACAAAAAAGACAGCAAACAAATTTCCGCCTCCGGCGCCGAAAAACCCAAGCGCGGCCGCCCTCCCAAGGCCCGTGCCGCAACGGAATCCGTTGCCGGCTCCGCTCCGGCCGAGGGCCATCAGGCCGAAGCCAAAGCCGCGCCCAAACGCCGCGCCAAAAGCGCAGACGCCTCCGGGCAAGACGCCCCCGCGCCGGAAACTCCGGCCGCCAAAAAGCCGCGTGCTCCGCGCTCCGCGTCCGCCACGTCTGGCGAGGCCTCCCCTTCGGTTGATGCCCATGCCGAGGCCAAAGCCGCGCCCAAGCGCGGCCGCCCGGCCAAAAAAGCGGCCGACGCGGCGGCCCCGGCGGCCGATGCGCCCCCGGCGGCCAAAGCCAAAGTCGGCCGCCCGCGCAAAAACGCCGCCGCGCCCAAGGCGCCCCAAACGGTCGAAGCTCCGCAGCCCGCGCCGGTATTAAAGCTGGAAGCCGCCGAGCGCCCCGCTCTGCCCGAGAGGGCCCGGCCCGCGCTGGAAGCGGCGGAACGCCCCCAGTTGGCCGAAAGGGCCCGGCAGCCGTTGCCGCAACGGGTCAAGCCGGCGCTGCCCGCGTCGGCCATCGCGCTCGCTTCCGAGGACGGCGGCCGCGCGCCCATTCCTCTGGCTTCGGCCGAAGGCCCCGCGCGTTCGCCCGCCATTCCCCTGTCTTCCGCGGACGCCGCGCCCGTTTCTCCGGCTGACGGCGACGCCCCGCAAGGCGCGCGCCGCTCGCGCCGCCGTTCGCGCCGCCGCTCCCCGGGCAACGGCGGGCAGGCCAGCGGCCAGTCCGGCAATCAGCCCGGCGGCCAGCCCAACAGCCAGCCGCGCGAAGCGCGCGCCGTGGAACCGGCTTTTCTGGCGGGCGAGGAGGCTTTTGCCCTGCCCACCGGCGAAACCCGCTCCAAACGCCGCCGCCGCCGCAAGCGCAAGACGCCCGGCAGCGGCGAGCAGGCCGCGTTGTTCCAGCCCGAGACGTTTGCCGATATTTATCCCTCCGCCGCCTTCACCATGCCCGGCGTGCTGCCCGGCCTCATGAAGGACGAAGAGGACGATTTTGCGGACGACGACGGCCCGCAGCCCGCGCTGCCCGGCCAGCCCACGCTTGCCCAGGCCCTGGCCGGCGAGGAAGAGGACGACGAGGATCTGGACGCGCTTGACGCCATGGTCAACGGCAACCGGGCCGCGCCCGGCGAATCGCCGTGGCCCGCCGCCCCGCGTGACGGCCGCGACGGGCGTGACGGCCGCGACAGCCGCAATCGGCGCAAGCGCGGCAAAAAGAACGGCGACGCCCCGCGCGCCGCGCTGCCCGCCATTCCGGACGAAGCGCTGGCCCTGCCCGTGCTGGCGGCCGCCGTGCGCGAGCGTGACGCCGGCCTGCCCGCTGCGGACGATACGCTGCCCGCTGTGGACGGCATCGGGTTTGAAAGCGCCGTGGACGAAGCGCCGGATTTGACCGGGGCCGCCGCCGAAACCGCCGCCCCCGAAGCTCCCGAAGCCCCCTCCAAGCCCGGCAGGCCCGCCAAATCCGGCCGTGGCGCGCGCGCCGCCGCCAAGGCCGAGGCCCCGGAAGCCAGGCCCGCCCGCGACGCTTCTTCCAAGCGCACGCTCTACGTCAGCGTGGTGCCCGACGAGCAGGTGGAGGTGGTGATCACCGAAAACGGCATGGTGACGGAATATTTTGTGGAAATGGCGCACCAGGCCAAAATCCGGGGCAATATCTACAAGGGCGTCATCAGCAACGTGGACACCAACCTTCAGGCCGCCTTCGTCAACTTTGGCAGCGGCAAGAACGGCTTTTTGCAGATCGACGAGGTGCACCCCGAATACTGGCTCACCCACCACGACGCCGCGCGCGGGCCCAAATATCCCCCGATCCAGAAAGTGCTGAAGTCCGGGCAGGAAGTGCTCGTCCAGGTTGTCAAGGAGCCCGCGGGCACCAAGGGCGCGTTCCTCACCACCTGGATATCCATGGCCGGCCGCTTTCTGGTGCTGACGCCGGGCCAGGAGCAGATCGGCGTTTCGCGCAAGGTGGAAGACCCCGAGGAGCGCGCGCGCCTCAAGGAATTGCTTAATGGCATCCAGCCCGGCGAGGACACGGGCGTGATCATCCGCACGGCCAGCGAAGGCGCGAGCAAAACCAGCATCCAGAAGGACTTGCAGTACCTCAAGCGCCTGTGGAAAGACATCCGCAAGCGCGGCATGGCCGAAAAAGCGCCCGCCCTGATCTATCAGGAGGCCAACCTCGCCGCCCGCGCCGTGCGCGACTATCTGGCCGAAGACATTCACGAAATCTGGGTGGATAACGAAAACACGCTGGAAGCCATCCGCGAGACCACCTCGCTGCTTTACCCGCGCCGCCCCGACATGCTCAAGCTGCACCGCGACCCGCGCCAGACGCTGTGGGAGCGCTTCAATCTCCAGCGCCAGCTTGAGGAGGTCACCAGCCGCGAAGTGGTGCTGCCCTCGGGCGGCCGCCTGGTCTTCGACCAGACCGAGGCGCTCATGGCCATCGACATCAACTCCGGCAAAACCCAGGGCAAGTCCAACTTCGAGGCCATGGTCTTCCGCACCAACATGGAAGCGGCCGAGGCCATCGCCCGCCACCTGCGCCTGCGCGACATCGGCGGCCAGGTGGTCATCGACTTTATCGAAATGCGCGACCGCGCCCACTGCGCCGAGGTGGAAAAAACCCTGCGCAACGCCATGCGCCAGGATCGCGCCCGGCACGACGTGGGCCGCATGAGCTCCTTCGGCCTGCTGGAACTGGTGCGCCAGCGCACCGGCACCTCGGCCATCTCCATCTCGTCCGAGCCCTGCCCGCACTGCCACGGCACCGGCGTGCGGCGCAACATGGAATGGCAGGCGCTCCAGACCATGCGCGACTTGCAGCGCAAACTGGTCAAACTGGTGATGGACGCCCGCTCCGACCCCAACAAGGCGCCCAAAACCCAGACCTTCGTCTACGAAACCGAAGCCGAACTGGCCCTGTACCTGCTCAATAAAAAACGCGACCGCCTGGGCGAACTGGAAACCAAATCCGGGTTCCATATCGAAATCCGGCCGAAATAACAGGATGATGGATTGGGGGGCTCCGCCCCCCAGCCCCCGGCAGGGGCCTGAGGCCCCTGCACCCGCGTTACCGGCGGCCCCGCGCGCAAGCGCGCGGGGCCGCCGAAATGCAGGGGGCCCGGGGGAGTTCAACT
>JAVBMS010000083.1:0-36682 GCA_031552135.1 Mailhella sp. | reverse complement strand
GGGGGGGGGGCGGGGGAAAATTTTTCAAAATTTTCCCCCGCCCCTCCCCCAAAAAACATTTCTTCCTCTTTTAAGGAGTTCTTATGCCGGCGGTGAAAGCGAACGTGGAGCTTTTGGGGCACAGTCCGGAGCCGTTATCGTTGATTTATGCGGCGTTTCGGCAGTGCTACCATGCCGGGTTTGTGGCGGACATGTGGCCCCGGCTTTTGTCGGGGGAGATCAGCCGGGAGAAGCAGGGCGAGTTTGTGGCGTCGATTCTGGCGTCGGGTCATACGAGTCCGGTGGAGCATGTGAGTTTTACGTTTGCGTTGTCGGGTCTGTCGCGGGCTTTGACGCATCAGCTGGTGCGGCATCGCATCGCGTCGTATTCGCAGCAGAGCCAGCGTTATGTGGACGCCTCGAACTTCGATTATGTGATGCCGCCGGCTGTGGCGCGCAACGCCAGGGCGCGCGCGCGTTTTGAGGCGTGCATGGCGGAGGTGGGCGAGGCGTACCGCGAGATCAAGGAAGCGCTGGAGGAGGGCGGCCGGGGGGACAAGAGCCGTGAGGATGCGCGTTTTGTGCTGCCGCAGGCGGCGGCCAGCAATATTGTGGTGACGATGAACTGCCGGAGTTTGCTGAACTTTTTTGAGCAGCGCTGCTGCGCGCGGGCGCAGTGGGAGATCCGGGCGGCGGCCGACGAGATGCTGGCGTTGTGTCGTGGTGTGTTGCCGGAGATTTTCCGTGTGGCCGGGGCGCGTTGCGAGCGTCTGGGCTGGTGCCCTGAGGGCGAGAAGTTCACCTGCGGCCGTTATCCTTTGCCGGCGGGGCGTTAGGAGGAAATCCACGAGCCAAGGAGTGGATTTATGGCGAATTTGAGAAAATTGAAGGAAAATTGCGGAAAACGGCAAAATTTACGGAACAGGTTGTGGATAGTCTCATAAGCCTCATGGGCATATCAAACCGCCCTCTAAACAATACAAGGATCTGCGAAGGGGCGGCGGCGTGAGCGCTTATAAAAAAATCCTGTAAAAATAGCGGGCTAATTTAGCTTCAGGCTTGGGGATCTCTGCCCGGCCCGCCGCGCATAGTCCGGCCTGCAAAGGTTCGCCTAAAAATCCTCCCTCGCGTATTGCTAGCCCCATGAACGCCACATGGGGTCACATTCTTCTCAATCTCCAAAAAAACCTGCCGGAAGGCGTGGTTAAGGTTTGGCTTGAGCCTTTGCGCGGCGAGGTGGCGGCGCTGGCCGCCCAGCCGGGCGAAGGGCAGGCTCCGCTGTGGGAACTGCGCCTGACGGCCCCCAACGACTTTGTGGCGGGCTGGGTGCGCGATCGCTTGAGCTCTTCCATCCTTGAGGCGGCCCGCGACGTGCTGGGCAGCGCGCCCGCCTTGCGTTTGAGTGCGGCCCCCGCGCCGGTCAGGGAGGCCCCGAAGCCCCTGACGCCGGAGGCCCTGGCCGCCGCGCTGCCCTCCGCGCCCGCCGTGCTGGCCGCCTCCGCCCAGCTCACGCTGCCTATTTCCCTCCCCCGGCCCGAGCCTTCGCCCCTTTTGGCGCGGGGCTGGAAGCATTCCTTCGAGGATTTTGTGATCGGGCCCTGCAACCAGCTTGCCCACGCCGCCGCCTGCAACATGCTTCAGGCCAGCGCGCCGGTGGACATGCTTTTTTTGTGTTCCGGCTCCGGCCTTGGCAAAACGCATCTGGCGCAGGCGGTGGGCAAGGCCCTGTGCCACGAGGCCGACAAGCGCAGCGCTTCCGTGGCCTACCTGACCGCGGAGGAGTTCACCACCCAGTATGTCCAGGCTTCGCGCTTCGGCGGCATGAGCCAGTTCAAGGAGCGTTTCCGCGCGCTGGACATGCTGCTTCTGGAGGACGTCCATTTTTTGCGCGGCAAGGACGGCACGCAGGAGGAACTGCTGGCCACGATCAAGGCCTTGCAGTCGCGGGGCGGCAAGGTGGTGCTGACCAGCTCCTTTGCGCCGCGCGATCTCGCGGGGGTGGATTCGCAGCTTGTGTCGCGCTTCTGCTCCGGCTTTGTCGCCGCCATCGACCGTCCCTGCCGCGACACGCGCTTTCACATTTTGCTGGAAAAGGCGCGCCGCCAGTCCGTGAACCTGCCCGAAGCCGTGGCCGACATGCTGGCCGATCGCGTCACCAGCGACATCCGCATGCTCGAAAGCTGCCTGCACAATCTGGCGCTCAAGTCCCGCCTGCTGGGACGCCCGGTCACAGAGGAAATGGCGCTGGAAGTCATCCGCAACGTGGCGGATCAGCACGCCGAACTCGGCCTGGAAGCCATTCTCGACCTGGTATGCCGGGGTTTTGAGCTGACGCGCCACCAGCTGGTTTCGCGCTCGCGCCGGCAGGAGCTTGTCATTGCCCGCAACACCGCCTTTTATCTCCTGCGCAAGCACACCAGCCTGACGCTGGAAGAAATCGGCCAGTCGTTCAGCCGCCGCCACTCCACCGTGCTGAAGGGCATCACGAGCGTGGAGCGCGAAATCAGCCGCCAGAGCCCGCTGGGCCGGCAGCTTGCCCATACGGTTTCGTTGCTTGAAAAGCAGGCCGGGGCCTGATTCCGCTTTCCCCCTCCGCCCACTGATTTTCTTTGGCACCTGTTTTGCAAGGCATCGGGCACGCGAACGCGGCAAGCCGCATCGCGCAGGGCTTGGCCCTGTTCCTTCCAGGAGTGTCCCGTTATGGTCGAAAAGCTGTTTATGACGGCGCCCCGCGTCCCCACGCCGGATTACGCACCCGCGATCCGGCAGGCCATGGCCCCCCTGCGGGGCGATGATCACGCCTTTGCGCAGGCTTTGAGCAGCCAGACGGAGCGTCAATCTTCCGTCCCGGCCGAATCAGCCTCCACGAGCCATGCCGCCGGCGCCAAGCAGCTCGAAAAGCGCCCGGCCGACGCCTATCCCGGCGGCGGCATCGCGCTGGATCAGCGCTCGCTGGCCACGCTGCAACGTCTGGAGCAGCAGGACGCGACAACCGCGCATGTCAAAAAGTCGCCATCGGGTCAGGCGGTTTTCCCGCCGACGCGCCGCGAAAAAGAAAGCGCGCAGGCTCAGGGCGATTCCGGCGAGGCGCTGGGCCGCCTCTCCGCCAAATACGAGTCCGGCTCGGCCGGCATCGCGGCCGTGGGCTACGACGGCAACGGCGGCACCTCGTACGGCAAATACCAGATTTCTTCCCGCCAGGGCACGTTCAAGCGCTTTCTCGCCTTTCTGGCCGAGGAAGCGCCCGAGATCGGCGAGCGCCTGCGCAAGGCGGGCAACGCCAATACCGGCGGACGGCGCGGCGCCGTGCCCGAGGCCTGGAAGGCCATTGCGGCCGAGCAGCCGGAACGCTTTGAAAAGCTTCAGGAAGCCTTTATCCGCGACAGCCACTACGAGCCCGCTCTGGAAGGCGTGAAGGAAACGCTGGGCGCGGAAGCGCTCTCGCCCGCCATGCAGGAAGTGCTGTGGAGCACGGCCGTGCAGCACGGCCCGGCCGGAGCGCGGAGGCTTTTTGGCCAGGCTGTGAAACAGCTTAAGGCCCAGGGTAAAAACCCCGCCAACGAGGAAGCGCTGATCCAGACCGTGTACGCGCTGCGCAAAACGCAGTTCTCGTCGTCGTCGGCCAGCGTGCAGGCGGCGGTGCGCCAGCGTTTTCAGGAAGAAAGCCGCCAGGCCCTGGCCATGCTGAAGGAGCAGAACGCGCTGGGCTGATCGGCCGCGCCGTTACGGCGGCCATGCGGCAAAGGGCGGCGGAAACCGCGCGCCCCGCGTTTAACCCGCCGCGGAGCGCAACGCCGCGATGTCCGCTTCCAGCGCGGCCATGTCGTCCATAAGCCGCTCGGCGCGGGTTTGGATGTCGTGGAATTCCTTCAGTAGCGGGCCTGCCTGCGAGCCGTCGGCGTACAGCTCGGGCGAGGCCAGCAGCGCCTCCACCTCGCCCTGGCGGGCGAGCAGCGCTTCAAGGGCCGCTTCCTTTTCCGCGTAGTCGGATTGGAGCGGCTTGAGCTTTTTTTGCAGCGCGGCGCGCTGGTCGGCCTGCTCGCGCTTGAGGCGCTTCATGTCATCGCGCGAAAGCGTGGCCGCCGGGCGAGGCGTGCTGTCGCGTAGCGCTTCGCGCGCGGCGGTTTTGGCCGCGCGGCGGGCCGCGTCGTAAGCCGCAAAGCCTTCTTCGTACACGGTGATGCCGTTTTCGTCGATGGCCCAAATTTCATCCACGGCTTCGGCCAGCAGGTGGCGGTCGTGGGCCACGAGCAGGAGTGTGCCGTCAAAAGCTTCCAGCGCTTCGATCAGGGCCTCGCGGCTTTCAAGATCGAGGTGGTTGGTGGGTTCGTCCAGCACCAGAAAATTGCAGCGCGCCAAAAACAGCACGGACAGCGCCAGGCGGCTGCGCTCGCCGCCGGACAGCGTGCTGACGAAGCGCTCAAAGTACGATTGCCCCAGCAAAAAGAGCCCCAGCACGCTCATCAGCTCTTCTTCGGTGGTTTTGGGGTCGGAGAGGCGGCGCATTTCGCCGAGCACGGTGCCGCTGACGTCCAGCGTTTCGGTCTGCTGCTGGCTGTAGTAGCCCAGGCGCGTCAGCGTGCCGGAACTGACGCTGCCGCCGCTGCGGGCCAGCTTGCCGGCCAGGATTTTGAGCAACGTGGATTTGCCCGAGCCGTTGTGGCCCACAAGGCCGATGCGCTGGCCCCGGAACAGCGTGAACGTGAGCGGCGGCCACAGGCTTTTGCCGTCGGGAAAGCGGAATTCCAGATCCGCGGCCGAGAGCACCACCTTTTCCGAGCGTACGGCGGTGGGCCACTGGAAGTCCAGCTCCTTGCGCCGGGCTTCGGGCTGGTAATTTTCCAACTCCTTTTCCAGCTTTTTGGCCATCTTTTGCCGCGAGGCCGCCTGCCGGGCCTTGGTGGCCTTGGCCTTGAAGCGGCGCACAAAATCCATTTTGCGGTCGATTTCCGCGGCCAGGCGCTTGGCTTCGCGCTCGCGCTGGTCGTCGATTTCTTCCTGCATGTCCAGAAACTGGCTGAACGTGGCCTTGCGGAACACCGGCTTGGAGCCGCCAAGGTAGAGGATGTGCGTGCCGAGGTGATCCATGAACACGCGGTCGTGCGCCACAAAAACCAGCGCGCCCTGGAAGCCGGCCAGAAATTCCTCCAGCCATTCCACGGCGTCGAGGTCGAGGTGGTTGGTGGGCTCGTCGAGCAAAAGCACGTCGGCCCCGGCGGTCAGCACGCGGGCCAGCTTGGCGCGCTCGCGCCAGCCGCCGGAAAGCTGGCCCAGCGTCATGCCCCAGCGCGAAGCGGCAAAGCCGAGGCCGGAAAGCACGGTTTTGGCCTTTTGCTCGGGGTTGTAACCGTAGCGGGTTTCGAGGTCATGCTGGCGATCGGTCAGGCGGGCGAGCAGGGCCGGGTCGTTCGTCTGCTGCGCGGCTTCCCATTCCGCCCAAAAATCCTGCCAGTCGGGCAGGGCTTCCTGCACCCAGTCGAGCAACGGCGTGCCGAGGGCGTCGTCGTCCAGAATCTGTTCCACATAGCCCACGCGGCAGCCCTTGGGCGTGATGACGCGGCCCGCGTCCGCCGGGGAGGCCCCGGCCATGATGCGCAGCAGCGTGGACTTGCCGCTGCCGTTGGGGCCGCAGACGCACAGTTTCATGCCGTCCAGCACGTCGAGCGAGAAATCGGCGAGAATGTCGTGGCCGCCGTAAGATTTGCTGATGCTTTGAAGCGTTATGTTCATGGCGATGCGTTAGCGGAGGAAAGCGGGCGCCATCCTCAGGCGGTTTCGTCCGTTTCGTCCGGCGCCATGTCCGTGTTGTCCGCATTGTCCGCGTCTTCCAGTCTGGCCAGGCGCGCGGCCTGCTGCTTGCGTTCGCGCGTGCCGAGCAGCAGATGCTCGTCCCAGGCGGCCGAGCGCTCCTGATGGCGGCTGAAGACCAGAAAGCCGGTATGCGCGTTCATGCGGTCGGCCGGGCGCAGGCGGTCGGGCACGGGTTTCCAGGGGCGGACAAGGATTTCGCAGACCTCGGTTTCCTCAAAGGGGCCGCGTTCCAGGGCCAGCAAAAGCCGGGCCACCTGATCGACCGTGGGCAGCAGAAAAGCCAGGGGCGCGCCCGGCACGAGCGCGCGCAGGGCGTGATCGAGATAGTCCCAGGGCGTGCGCACGTCGAGGAAGAGCGCATCGGCCCTTTGTCCGGCCAGGATGTCCGGATCGTCGGGGCCGAAGCCGTCCGCGATGTCGCGCAGGTGCAGCGCAACGTTGCCGCCCACACCCGCCCAGGCGAGGTTGCGGCGCGCCAGCTTGTGGAACTCCTCGCGCGCCTCGAACGTATGGATGCGGCCCGTCGGCCCCGCGAACCACGAAAGCGCCACGGTAAAGCCGCCGGAGCCCGAGCCCGCCTCCAGAATGGTGCGCCCGGGGCCCACGCCGAGCTTGAGGCAGATCATGCCCATGTCCTTGGGGTACATGATCTGGGTCTGGCGCTTGATGCCCATGATCAGGTCATGCAACTGGGGGCGCTGCACGCGGAAGGGCACGCCCAGCGAGGTAAGGGCCTCGTTGCCGAAGGACGTGGCGGCCACGGCGGCCATGGCCAGCACGCCGTCCTGCGTGTGCAGATCCTTGCCTTCTTCCAGGCGCAGGAGGCGGCGTTTGCCGCGCGGGGCGGCCAGAAGCACGAGTTCGCCGTATGCCGGCATATTCTTTCCTTAGAGCAGTTTAACTTTGAGATGATACATGGTCTGGACACGATGTTCTGTGGCTTAAGTTTCACGCCTCCGCCGTCGTTTAACGCCGCAAGTGAATTGCGGCTACTCCGGCTTCGCGGCGGAACCTCGCTACGCTCAGTCCCGCGAGCATTTCAAAGGTGAAATGCTCTAGAGCAGGTTGTCAAAAAAATGCTGGTACATGCGGCGGAGGTGCAGCGCGAGTTTCAGGGTCATGGCCTTGGTCTGGGTTTCGTCAAAATTCAGCAGCGATAAAATATGGCGGCTGACGGCGGAAAAATCGGCGTCGCCGTGTTCGCTCAGTTTGTCAACGTAGGTGCGGATATGATCGATATTCGCGGCGGCCTCGCGCCGTTTTTTGACGCGCGCGGCCTCCTGATCCAGGTAATGCTGGAAGATGGCCCCGTAGTCGTCGGGGAAGGAGCGGATCAGCGCCAGACGCCAGAGCCCGGCGTACAGCGCGCGGAATTCCCTGCGCAGGTTCCGGCGCGTGGTGCGCTGAAAGCCGCCGACATCCAGAAGCTCCATCACTTCCTGATAGGAACTGTCGTCCAGAATGGCGGTAAAATTCCGCACCAGAGCTTCCGGCGACTCCGGCTCAAATGCGGCGGCGCGCAGCATGTCGTAGGCCATGGTTTACTCGGGCGCGGCGCTTTTCTTGGCGGGGCGGCGACGGCGGCGCTTTTTGGGCGCGTCGCCTTCCGGAGAAGCCGCCGGAAAGTCCGGGGCGGCCGGGGCTTCGTCGCGCTTCGCCCTCGGGCTGTGCGGAACGGGCAGCGGAGCCAGGCTGCGCTGGTACGCGCCGTCGAGCAGCAGCGCAAGCAGCAGAAGCTCGTCGTCGTCCGCGCCGGATTCGCCGGAGGCAAGCTCGCGGGCCAGCGTAAGGAAGCGGCGGGCGCGTTCCAGTTGCAGGCCGGTGGAGGCGCGCTTGCGCGCTTCGAGCAGCGCCGTGACGCGCTGGCCCACCACGCGGGCCACGTCGTCGTCGGTGGGCGTGGGCAGCGGGATGAGATCGATTTTGTAAAAGCGGGCGATGCGTTCCAGCTCCAGCTTTTGCATGATGTCGACCAGCGAAATGACGGTGCCCGCGGCTCCGGCGCGGCCGGTGCGCCCGGCGCGGTGGATGTAGGACTCGCGGTCTTCGGGCGGCTCGTACAAAATGACGTGGGACAGGGCGGGGATGTCGATGCCGCGTGCGGCCACGTCGGTGGCGACCAGCAGGCGCACCTGGCCGGCGCGCAGCCGGGCCAGCACGTCTTCGCGCCGGTTTTGCGACAGGTCGGCGGAAAGCTCGTCCGCGTTGTAGCCGAAGCCCTGGAGCACGCCGGTAACGTAGTGGACATTGGACTTGGTATTGCAAAAAATGATGGCCGAGGCGGGATTTTCGGTTTCCAGCAGGCGCACCAGGGTGCGATCCTTGTCCATGGGGCGGCATTCGCAGTACAGGTGCTGGCTGGAGGCCACGTGCACCTGACCGTGCGACAGGCTGAGCATTTGCGGATCGCGCAGAAATTCGCCCGCCAGATTCAGCACATGGGGCGGATAGGTGGCGGAAAACAGCAAAGCCAGCAGGGGGCGCTTGGGCAGATAGCGCTGGATTTCCTTCATGTCCGGGTAGAAGCCGATGGAGAGCATGCGGTCGGCCTCGTCAAAAACCAGCACGCGCAGCGCCTGAAGCGACAGGGTGCGCCGCAGCAGGTGGTCGAGCACGCGGCCCGGCGTGCCCACGACAACGTGGACGCCCTGATGCAGCGCCTCAAGCTGTTTGCCGTAGCCCACACCGCCGTAAACAGCGGCCACGGTCAGGCCCGTGCCTTCAAAAAGCGCGCTGGCCTCGCGTTCCACCTGGCCCGCCAGTTCGCGCGTGGGCGCGAGGATAAGGGCCTGCGGGCTTTTTTCGTGCGGGTCGAGCCGCTCCAGCAGGGGCAGCAGGTACGCGCCGGTTTTGCCGCTGCCGGTGCGGGACTGGATCATCATGTCGCGTCCGGCCAGAAGGTAGGGCAGGGCGTGCGCCTGCACCGGCATAAGCCGGGCCCAGGACGCGCGGGCGCAGGCCTCGCGCATGGGGAGCGGCAGGTCTTCCAGGCTGACGGGCGGCAGGGCGTCTTCGGGCGCGGTGATGCTGAGGTCGTCCGTCAGGACGTTCTCGGGGGAATTGTCGTTATGCATGAGGCCCCTTTGGTGCGTTGCATTAATTTGTGTCATATAGCGGAAATTCGGCGCGCTGCCAAGCTCGCCCAAAGCGCTGAAACAGGGGTTATGGGCGGGCGGCGTCGCTCTCGCCGGCGTCAAGCAGGGCGCGCGCGAAGTCGTGCGGGTGGAAGGGGCGCAGGTCTTCCATTTTTTCACCCAGGCCCACAAAGGTGATGGGCGTTTCAAACTGCACGGCCACGGCCAGCGCCACGCCGCCCTTGGCTGTGCCGTCCAGCTTGGTCAGGATGATTTCATCCACCCCGCTGGACTCTTTGAATATCTTGGTTTGTTGCAGCGCGTTCTGCCCGGTGGTGGCGTCGATGACCAGAATGACGCGGTGCGGTGCGCCGGGGTGCTTTTTGCCCAGCACGGCGCGGATTTTGTGCAGTTCGTCCATCAGGTTGGACTTGGTGTGCAGGCGGCCGGCGGTATCGACGAAGAGGACGTCGTAGCCTCCGGCCAGCGCCTTGTCCATGGCTTCAAAAGCCACGGCGGCGGGATCCGCGCCCGCGCCCTTGGCGTGGAAATCCGCGCCCACCCGTTCGGCCCAGACCGCAAGCTGCTCCACGGCGGCGGCGCGGAAGGTGTCCGCCGCGGCTATCAGCACCTTTTGGCCGCGCATGCGCGCGCGATACGCCAGCTTGGCGATGGTGGTGGTTTTGCCCACGCCGTTGACGCCCACCAGCAGCACCACTTCCGGCGGGTTGACCGCGCTGATGCGGCGGGGCGGCTTGAATGCGGCCTCAATTTCTTCCTGCAACAGGGGCAGCAGGGCGTCGGGCGTGGCGACGCGCCGCTCCTCGGCCCGCGCCTTGAGGCGCTTGACCAGGCCCAGCGCTACCTCGGCCCCCAAATCGGCCATGATAAAAAGCTCTTCCAGCTCTTCCCAGAAGCGGGCGTCCAGCGCGCCGTGCCCGGCCATCAGCGCGGTCAGCGAGCGGCCGAAGCGCGCGCGCGTGGCCGAAAGGCCGCTTTGCAGCTTGAGGAACAGGCGGTCGCGCTCGTCTTCCTCGTCTTCCAGATCCAGAGCCAGCGCCAGCCGAAATTGCAGTTCGGAGCGGAAATCTTCGAGATAACGGTAACCCATGGCGGCGAGCCAGGCGCGGAATTCGGCGCAAAAGCGCTCCGCCTCGGCGGCCGGAACTTCCAGCGACTGGAATAAAAAGGCCAGCCGCGTCCAGAGGGTGTCGTCCGCTTCGCTCACGCCGTCCAGCAGCACGGCCAGCCAGGCGGAAAGCCTGGGCTCGGCCCTGCGCAGGGCCACGGTAAGGCGGGCGCCGTCGTCCGCGGCGTGGAGCGCCTCCGGCTCGCCGTGCGCAGGGACGACGGCCGCTTCGGCCGCGCCTGGCCCGGCCCCGAAGAGTTTTTTGACGGAAGAAAAAAAGCCCATGCAAACCCCCTGAACGTACAGCCGCCAATATGCCCAAAAAACGCGGCAAATAAAAGGGGGAACCGCACGGTTTACCCCGGCCGGCCGCTTTTTGCCCTCCCCAAGCAAAGGGGGGGAACCGCAAGGCTCCCCCCAGGAATGGACAGACAGGAATGGTTCCGCGCGAAGGCGGCTTTAGAACGTGTAGCGGAAGTTCAGGGCCACGCGCCAGGCGTCGGAGAAGGAGACGGAGTTGGCGGGCTGGCCCGTCATCAGTTCAAAGTTGCGGGTGTCCATGTCTTCGAGAATATAGCCGATTTCAAGCACCGTGGCCAGGTTCTGGTAGATCAGGTATGTGCTGTTGAAGTCGAATTCCACCAGCGAGTCCCTGGTGGTCAGGTAGTTCGCGCCCAGCAGGAAGGCGTTGGCCTTGTGGTTGGTGCCCTGGATATACGTTACCGCAAAGTCGTGGCTCAGCTTTTCGATAAGCGACAGGCCGTTCCACTGCGCGCTGATGCCCCAGGTGCCGTCGGCGCTGGTGCGGTCGATGTTCTGGGCGATGCCGTACACGCCGTCGAAGTAGGTGGTGGTGGGATCGAACGAGCCGGCGAGCGTGAGCGGACGTTCGGAGCCGTCGTTCCAGTTGGCGTCGTCGCCGCTGGCGTACCAGCCCTTGAGGGCCGGGGTGCCGTAAGCGGTTTTGTATTCCGCGCCCAGCGCGGCGTACCAGCCGGCGCGCTCGGTGGAACTGTGGTCGTTGATGGTGGAGCTGAAATAGACGTCGAACGTGAAGCGGAACGGATCGAACATGGTCAGTTCCGCGCCGAGGCCCGCCATCCACACTTCGCTGTTGGAAGGCTGATACAGGCCGTTGCGGGCGTTGTAATACAGGTTGGCGGGCAGCAGGCCGTAGTAGCCCGTGGGCACGCCGGTGTAGGTCGTGCCCGTCAGGGGATCGGTGAAGTCGGCCGTGGTTGCGTCTTTGCCAAGCAGGCCGAACATGACCCAGGGGCTGAAGGCAAAGCCGTCGTAGGCGAAGTCGCCCACGAGGCCGAAGAGGTCGAGGAGGTCGTCGGTGGCGGAGCCGATGTCGGTGATGGTGCCGCGGCGGCTCTGCGAGAGCGCGCGCACCCAGAAGCCGGTCAGGGTGATGTTGTCGTTGATCGGGCCGGCCACCACAATGCCGGTGCCGGCGTCGTCCAGCACGGGCGAGCCGAAGGTGTAGGAGGGCAGGGCCACGGGCTGCTGGCCCATGCGGACGTGGATCATGGTGGTGGGAATCATCCAGTCGAGGTAGGCAAAGCGCGTAACAATGTTGGCCGCGCGCGAGCCGAGGGCGCCGCCGGCATTTTCGCCGGCGGGATTGGTGGGGCCGCCCCAGGTGAACGTGCCCACCTGAGCCTGATAGTGGGCGGACAGGTTTTCGGACACGATGAAATCCAGGCCCACGCGCAGGCGGGTCACGGCGTCGCCGTGCTTCTGGTGAAAGAGGCCGTTCGTGTCTTCGGTGTCCTGAAGCGGAGCCATGATGCCGTCGCCCCAGCCCAGGTTCTGGTAGCGCTCAAAGGCGAAATCCATGGTTCCGGAAGCCTTCAGTTCCACGGCCGAGGCGCTGTTGGCGGCGCTGAAGATCAGGCCGGCAGCGAGCAGGAGGGTCACAAGCTTTTTCATGGTGTTCTCCTTGAAGAGATGTTGACTCGGCGCAAAGCGCGGCCGAGCGCGCCCGGCGGGCCCCTACCCGCAACACAGGCTTTTGATAATGATGTATTTCGCCCCAAAAAGCGGGACAAGTATTTTTTATATTAGAGATAAAATTTTTTTGACGGCTCACATATTTGGAAGAGTATCCGCTTTCCCCAGGGAGCGGCACACGGGATGATGGGCATGGAAAAAGGGCGAGGCCCCCCCCCGAAAGCTAGGCAGACGCGAATGGAAAACGTTGCGCCACCGTTGCAAGGGTAGCCGGGAGCGAAAGGATATACGGCGGCGTCAAAAAAAATGGGCGAAGCATGGAGGAGCGGAAGGGCGCGCTATCATGCGGCACGGAAACGGGCGCAGGGCCTGGAAGTGTGGCGCTCAAAGCACGGCCCCGCGTAGCGCCGGATTTGCCGGGCATACAAAAAAGGGGGGGGAACCTTGCGGTTCCCCCCTTGTAGGCTTGGAATCGTTCCGCGCGAACGCGGAGCGGGCTTAGAACTTGTAGCGGAAGTTCAGGGCCGCGCGCCAGCCGTCGGAGAAGGAGAGGGTCTGGCCGTTCGTCACGCGCTCGTAATTGCGGGCGTCCATGTCTTCGAGGATGTAGCCGAGTTCAAGCACCGCCGCCAGGTTCTGGTAGATCATGTAGGTGGTGTTGAAGTCGAATTCCACCAGCGAGTCCTTGGTGGTCAGGTAGTTCGCGCCCAGCAGGAAGGCGTTGTTCTTGTGGTTGGTGCCCTGGATGTAGGTCACCGCGAAGTCGTGGGTCAGCTTGTCGATGAAGGACAGGCCGTTCCACTGCAGGCTGACGCCCCAGGTGCCGTCGGCGCTGGTGCGGTCGATGGTGTAGGCGATGCCGTACACGCCGTCAAAGTAGGTGCTGGTGGGGTTGAACGCGCCGGAAAGCGTGGGGGCGCGCTCGGAGCCGTCGTTGAAGTTGTTGTCGTCGCCGCTGGCGTACCAGCCCTTGAGGGCCGGGGTGCCGTAGGCGGTTTTGTATTCCGCGCCCAGGGCGGCGTACCAGCCGGCGCGTTCGGTGGAGCGGTGATCGTTGACGGTGGCGCCGTAGTAGGCGTCAAAGGTGAAGCGGAACGGGTCGAACATGGTCAGTTCGGCACCGAGGCCCAGCATCCACACTTCGCCGTTGGAGGGCTGGAAGCCGTTGGGGGTTTCAAACCCGTTGACGGGCATCACACCTTCAAAGCCGTAATCGAGATCAGCGGCGTCTTTGCCGACCACGCCGAACAGGGCCCAGGGGCTGACGGCGAAGCCGTCGTAGGAGAAGTCGCCCACGAGGCCGAAGACGTCAAGGGTGTCGTCGGTATAGGAGGCGGCGGTGGCCGCATTGCCGCGGCGGCTCTGCGAGAGGGCGCGCACCCAGAGGCCGGTCACGGTGATGTTGTCGTTGACCGCGCCGGACACCACGATGCCGGTGCCGGCGTCATCCAGCACGGGCGAGCCGAAGGTGTAGGAGGGCAGGGCCACGGGCTGCATACCCATGCGCACATGGACGGCCGTGGTGGGGATCATCCAGTCGAGGTAGGCAAAGCGCATGACGATGTTGGCAGCGCGGGAGCCGAGGGCGCCGCCGAGGTTTTCCGGCCTGGAAAGAGCGTTGGTGGCGGGGCCGCCCCAGGTGAACGTGCCGGCCTGAATCTGGAAGTGGGCGGACAGGTTTTCGGAGGCGATGAAGTCCATGCCCACGCGCAGGCGGGTCACGGCGTCGCCGTGTTTCTGATGGAGGTTGCCGCCCATGTCTTCCGTGTCCTGAAGCGGAGCCAGCGAGCCGCGGCCGTCGCCGCCGCCCCAGCCGAGGTTCTGGTAGCGCTCAAACGCGAAATCCATGGTGCCGGAAGCCTTCACTTCCACGGCCGAAGCGCTGTTGGCGGCGCTGAAAACCAGGCCGGCAGCGAGCAGGAGGGTAACAAGCTTTTTCATGTTGTTTCATCCTTGATAGAGATGTTGACTCGGAGCAAAAAGCGGCCGAGTTGCGTCCGGCGGGCCCCTACCCGCGAAACAGGACGCTTTAGAAGCTGTTTAGACTGCATCCTCTCATTTGGCAAGCCGTTTTTGCATTTTAATATAATTTTTTTTACGAAAATTTCTTTCAAAACCTTACGACGGAGAGGTCGATAGCCACGATCTTCAACGGGCAAGCCGTTTGGCCGGGGAACGGGCCGAATTTTGGCCGGGCGGAGCAATGCCGCGCCAAAGCGCAAGCCCCGCACACGGCCGCAAGGGTTTGCGGGAAACAGGAGCCTGTGGGGAGGCGTCAAAAAAATGGGCGGGAGCTGAGAGGAAGCGGCAAACCGGGCGGCTGCCGGCGGCGGGCGGTTTACGGCTTGGCGGGGATGGCCCGGGTTTTTGCGGCCAGGGCGAGGATGGTGTTGGCGTAAACGGCCATGTTGTTGTAGCGGCGCAATACCTTAATCTGTTCCGGGACGGACAGGTTTTTTTTCCAGCCGTTTTTCGCCAGATAACGGCTGAGGCTGGCCACGGCGTCCGCCGGGGCGAAGAGATCGATAAGGCCGTCGTCATCGCCGTCTGCCGCGAAGAGCGGCAGGTTGGAAGGCATGAACTGGCACAGGCCGATGGCTCCGTAAGCGGAGCAGGGTATGGCGAACGGGTCGGCGTTGTTGGCGAAACTGTGGACCAGCAGCGCCTTGAACTCGTTATAGGCCCAGTCCGCCTTGGTTTCCATGCGCTCGCTGATCCAGTCCATGCGGTCGGCCGTGTCGGGCAGCCGGGCAAGCCAGTCGGGAATCTGCTCGGGCGAGCGCGAGGCCGCCATGCTGGCCAGCGTGACAAAGGCGTTCTGGCTGCCAAGGTGCTCGCCAAGGCGCGTTTCCACAAAAAGCAGGGCGGCGGCCACTTCAGGCGGCACGCCGTAGGCTTCGTACGCGGCGCGGAACGCTTCGGGGTTGGCGGTGATGAAGGCCCGGCAGCGCTTGGCGTTGGCCTCGGTCACGACGCCCTTGAACCAGGGCCGGGGGATGCCCGTGGTGTTGGGCGTGGGATCGATCGGGGCCGGGGGCTTGGCCTGGCGCAGGAATTTGTTGGTGTACAGCTCTTCCACCTTGCGGCCCATGGGCTCCTGCGAGGGCTTGTCGCCAAGGCGGGCAAAAAGCGCGGCCACGTCGTCCGTGGCCAGGCCGTCCTGCGCCAGACGGCCCCACAAGGGTTTCCAGGCGTCCTCAATGCCATTGGTTTGGGAACCCGGCGATGCCTGCGCCGGCATAGCCGAGGCCGGAGCCGCCAAGGGCGGAACCGCCGCGGCCGGAGCCGCTGTGGCGGACTGAGGCGAGGGATCGGTCGGAGCCTCGGCCCGCGCGCAGGCGCAGAGCAGCAGGCAGAGCGGCAGCGCAAGCAGCAAAGGGACGCGGGCCAGGGAAAAGCGGGAAAAGCCGGTCATGCCATGCACCGTTCCGGCATCATCAAAGGCGCGGCCCACCTGGGCTACACCGCCTGCAGGGCCCAGGCGACTTTGCCCAGGATTCTGGCTTGCAGGGTTTTGACGGGCATCCGGGAGGAGGGCATGCCCGGGGCGTCGAAGCAGAGCAGGAAGTAGCCGTTTTCGCTGTCCTGCATGATGCGGCGGAAGGCGACGCCCTCGTGCGGCATGAGGATGGCGTAAACTTCGCCGGAAATGGGGCGGCGGGAGGCGACGGAAATCCCCACGTAGGCGTGGCGGCGGAGCGTCGGCTCCATGGCGGAGGTTTCCAGGTAGAAAACCAGCGTGTTTTCGTCGAGGATAATGGCGGGCAGGGTGAGCAGGGCCAGGGTGGTGAACACCGGCGGATTGCCGCCGTCTTCCCAGTCGCAGAGCGTGGACAGGATGCGGGTGGGCACGCCGGTGGATTCGGGCAGGTCTTCGCGCAGCATGTCGGGCGATTCGCCGTAAAAGCCGCTGTGTCCGGGCACGCCGGCCGGGACGGGGCCGGGCAGGCCCGCAACGTCTATTTTGCCGAGGCCGGGCTTGCTGCTGGCGCTGAACATCGAGCCCTCGCCCTTGCGCAGCCAGTTGAGGCTGAGCCCGAACTTGTCGTGCAGCTTGATGTACCATTCCGAAGGGATGGAGCGCCGGCGTTTGGCGTCGGAAATGCTGGACTGGCGGATTTCCAGAACAGAGGCAAGTTCCACCTGGGTACGCGCGTTGGTGGCAAACTTGATGCGATCGTACACTGCGCTGAAGTCATCCATGATCTTGTCCGGGCCCGCGCCCAGGGAAAATTTTAATGCATCGGTTTTAAAAGCGGATTATCTGGGGTCAGGATGATGCGGGTATTTTCGGCAAGAGATTTACGCATGGCTTCCAGGCCGCGCTGGAAGGCAAAAAAGTCGGGATCGCGGCTGAAGGCGTCGGCAAAAACGCGGGCGGCCTCGGCGTCGCCCTCGCCGCGCAGCACCTGGGCGGAGCGGTTGGCGTCGGCCAGGATGAGGGCGCGCTCCTTGTCCGCGGTTGAGCGGATCTTGGTCGCCTCTTCCTCGCCTTCGGAGCGGTATTGCTTGGCCTGGCGCTCGCGTTCGGCCTGCATGCGGCCGAAAATGGCGCGCTGGTTTTCGGTGGGCAGATCCGTGCGCTTGATGCGCGCGTCCACCACTTCAATGCCAAACTCCTTCATTTGCTGCGAGGCCTGCGTCGTCACCGAATCCATAATGGGCGTGCGCTCAATGGACACCACCTCCGTCAGGGTGTGGCGGCCCACATGGGCGCGCATCTGCGAGTAGACCACGGCGTCCAGTTTGGCCTGGGCATTGGGGATGGTGCGCACGGTGCGGTAGAAAACCAGCGGATCCACAATGCGCCAGCGGGCGTAGTTGTCGAGGACGATGGTCTTGAGGTCGCTGGTCAGGGCTTCGGCCGGGCGGGCGTCGTAATCAAGGATGCGCGCGTCAAAATAGACCACGTTCTGGATGAAGGGCAGCTTGACGTGCAGGCCGGGCCTGTACACCGTGGGGCGCGGGTTGCCAAGCTGGAGGAGCAGCGCCTGCTGCGACTGCTCCACGACAAAGAGCGACTGCGAGGCCAGCAGAACCAGGCCCAGAACGGCCGCCAGCAAAAAAAGGCTTGCGCGTTTCATTTACCTTCCACCTCCCGTGGTCGGGGCGGGCCGGGGAGAGGCGTCCAGCGGCAAAAAGGGCAGGGCGTGCTGGCTCATGTCGGAAGGCAGAACCAGCTTGTCCAGGCCGGGGCGGCTCAAAATTTCTTCGAGGGTTTCGTACAGCAGGCGCTGCCGGGTCACGTCCGGCGCTTTTTTGTATTCCGCCAGCACGGCCAGGAAGCGGGAAACGTCGCCTTCCGCCTGGCGGACGCGCGTCTGCTTGTAGGCTTCGGCCTCGTTGACGGTCTGGGCGGCCAGGCCCTGGGCCTTGGGCAGGATGTCGCGCCGGTAGGCTTCGGCCTCGTTGGTGAGCTGCTGCTTGTTTTCGCGGGCGCTGGCCACGTCTTTGAACGCGTCGCGCACTTCGCGCGGGGGCTGCACGTCCTGCATCTGCACCGCCACCACCTGCACGCCGACGCGGTAGCGATCCAGAATCCGTTGCAACAGCACGGTCACGTCGTCCTGAATTTTGACGCGGCCGCCGGTCAGCGCGGCGTCCAGCGTGGTTTTGCCGATCACTTCGCGCATGGCGGCCTCGGCGGCTTTTTTCACCACGGCGTCGGGCTGGGTGACGTTAAAAAGATAATCCACCGGCCCGCCTTCGTCCGGCCGGATATGGTACTGGATATTGAACTGGACGTTGACGATGTTTTCATCGCCCGTCAGCATGGCCGATTCCTCGTCCACAGGCTGGACGCGGCCCTGCTGGAATGTTGCGCCGGAAGACTGGGAGCGGTAGCCCACTTCGGTCTGGCGCACCTGGGTGACTTTGGGGAGGTAGACCGTTTCGATCGGCACGGGCAGATGATAGTGCGGCCCGGCGCCCACGGTGCGCGTGTAGCGGCCGAAACGCAGCACCACGCCCGCCTCGTCCGGCTCCACGATGAAGATGCCGGAAAGCAGCCACAACACGGCAGCGCCCAACAGCCACCATTTGCCGCCGGGGATGCGCGCGTCGCGCAAGGCTTTCAGCGGGTCGCGCCCGCCGCCTCCGCCGGAAGATCCGCCCGGCGCGGGGCCGCGCTCGCCGTCTCCGGAAAAGGGGTGCCGTTTCGCGTGGCGCTCTTCGCCGTCGTCGCCTTTGCCCGGGGCGCGCCAGCCTTGCTGGTGCTGCCGTTTTTCCTGCAATTTATCCCAATCCCAATTCATGCGATGCAGGATAGGGCACGACAAGGCGCGGGTCAAGGCGATCTTTTGAGTCGAGGTTGCGCGGGCGGGCAAGCTGGGCTAGGTTGCCCGCATGAGCGAAAACACTCCTTTTTCCATAGCGCCCGGCGTGTTCCGGGCCTACGACATCCGGGGCGTCGCGGGCCGCGATCTGGACGCCGCCCGGGCCGAACGCCTGGGCCGGGCCTGCGGCACGCTCTTTGCGGCCTCGGGCGAGCGCCGGGCCGCCGTGGGGCACGACTGCCGCCTCTCGTCGCCGGAATTGTACGCGGCCCTGATCCGGGGCCTCTGCGGCGCGGGCGTCGATGTCATCCGCATCGGCCAGGTTCCGTCGCCCTGCCTGTATTTTGCGGTGCGCCACCTGAATCTGCGCGCCGGGATCATGGTCACGGCCAGCCACAACCCGCCGGAATACAACGGTTTCAAAGTCTGGCTGGGCGAAAGCACGCTGTACGAGGACGGCATTCAGGAGATCCGCCGGATCATGGAGCGCGGCGACTTTGCCGAAGGCTCCGGCCTGGTGTCCGATCTGGACATCGCGCCGATCTATGTGGACGACGTGGTCGCCCGCCTGACCGCGCGCGGGCCGTGCCGTCCTTTCAAGGTTGTGCTGGACGCGGGCAACGGCGCGGCGGGCCCGGTCTGCCTCGACGCGCTGCGCCGTCTCGGCGCGGAGGTTGTGCCCCTGTATTGCGAGCCGGACGGGCGTTTTCCGCATCATCATCCCGATCCGACCAAAGAAGAAAACATGCTCGACCTGCGTGCCGCCCTGCGCGAGCACGGCGCGGAAATCGGGCTGGGCCTCGACGGCGACGGCGACCGCCTTGGCGTCATGGATCGCACGGGCCGCCTGCTCTACGGCGACGAACTGGTGGCGATCTACGCGCGCGATGTGCTGGCGCGGCATCCCGGCGCGCGGATTCTGGGCGACGTCAAATGCTCGCAGCGCCTGTTCGACGATGTGGCCGCGCGCGGCGGCGTGCCGGAGATGTGCCGCACCGGGCATTCGGTGGTCAAGGCCCGGCTGAAGGAGTGCGGCGGTCTGCTGGCCGGCGAGCTTTCCGGCCACATGTTCCATGTGGAGGACTGGTACGGCTTTGACGACGCCACCTACAGCGCGGGCCGCCTTCTGGCCGCGCTGACGCGCCTTGGCCTGCCGCTGGAGGATTTGCCCGGCTGGCCCCCGGCCTGGAACACGCCCGAAATCAACATGTTCTGCCCGGACGACGCCAAGGCCGCCGTGGTGGCCAAGGCGCGCGACTGGTACCGCGGCCGCCTGCCCATGAGCGAAGTGGACGGCGCGCGCGTGCTGTTTGAGGGCGGCTGGGGACTGGTGCGCGCGTCCAACACCTCGCCTTCGCTGGTGCTGCGCTTTGAGGCCGACAGCCCGGAGCGCCTCGCGGCCATTCGCGAGGACATGGAAGGCAGGGTGCGCGGCTGGGTGGACGAGGTGAGCGGGGCGGAAAACGGACAGGGCTCGATCTGACGGGAATTGTCCGGCCGGAAAAGAAAAACGCTTGACGGCCCGGCGGCCTTGGCCTATAAACCATCTTCTCACGCGCTTGTAGCTCAGCTGGATAGAGCACCAGGCTACGAACCTGTAGGTCGGGAGTTCGAATCTCTCCAAGCGCGCCATTATTTCAAGGGGTCAGGATGAACATCATCCTGACCCTTTTTTCGTTCCCAACCTTCTGGGCATGGCCGCCAGGCCGGGTCAACTCCCGGCGTTTTCCGCTTCCGCCAGCCGGGGCGCGGCCAGGCCGCGCAGATAGCCTTCGTCCGTGTCGATGCCGATAAAGCTCCGGCCCAGGCCCAGGGCCGCCACGCCCGTGGTGCCGCTGCCGCAGAACGGATCAAGCGCGACGCCGCCCGGCGGGCAGGAAGCGATGATGATGCGTTCCAGCAGCGCCAGGGGTTTTTGCGTGGGGTGTTTGCCGAAGCGTTTTTCGCTCCCCGCGGGCCCGCCGACGGCCCAGACGCTCCGCATCTGCTTGCCGGGGCTTTTGAGCGCGTCCTTGCTCCAGTCGCCGGACTTCATGGCCTCGTAATCAAAGTAGTGTTTGCCGTTTTTGTGCGGCTTGGCCCACAGCAGCGTTTCGTGGCTGGCCGTGAACATGCGGCAGGCCAGGTTGGGCGCGGCGTTGGGCTTGTACCACACAATGTCGTTGAGCAGGCGCCAGCCCTGGAGTTGCAGGGCGTGGCCGCAGGCGTAGATATTGTGGTAGGTGCCCGAAATCCAGAGCGTGCCCGTGGGCTTGAGCGCCCGGCGGCAGGCCAGAATCCAGGCGGCGTGGAAAGCGGCGTCCTCTTGCGCGCCCCGGCTGGCGTCCCAGCCGCCCTTGTTGACGCTGACCCGTTTGCCGGCGTGGCAGGTGGTGCCGCCGTTGGAAAGATTGTAGGGCGGATCGGCGAAAATCATGTCCGCCGAGGCGGGGGGCAGGGCGTCCAGCACAGCCGCGGCGTCGCCGAGGTAGAGCCGGGCGCGCGGCGTCGCGTACACGATCGGAGGATGTTCGGGCGCGTGTTCAGGCGTCATGGCTCGCTCGTGGTGTTTGCCGTTCCCTGCGGCGGGGCCGGCCAAGCATAGCCGTTGCGCCGGGTTTGTCCAAGCATTTTGGGCCTCAAAAAAATTAAGGCGTTTTCGCGCCGTTTTTGTCAGAGTTCGGGAAAAGCCGCGCCGTGGGCGACAGGCCGGCGGCAATCCAAGGAGTATGCCATGATCATCGAGATTTGGTCGGATTTTGCCTGCCCCTACTGCTATATCGGCAAACGGCATCTGGAACGGGCCATCGGCGCCCGCGACGACGTGGAAGTGGTGCTGCGCGCCTACGAGCTGAACCCCCGCGCTCCCGTGGGGGAAGGCAGGCGCATGATGGAGGAAATCCGGAGCAAATACGGCCTCGCCCCGGAGCAGATGCGGGCGGAAATGGACGCCATTACCCGTATGGCGGCCGACGTGGGGCTGGAGTACCACCCTGAGCTTTGGGTCGCGGCCAATACGTTTGACGCGCACCGGCTGGAGCTTTTTGCCGCCGAAAAAGGCCTGGGCAATGCGTTTGGCGAGGCGGCGCTGCACGCGGCCTTTGTGGAGGGCGCGGCGCTGGATGACGAGGCAACGCTGTTGCGCCTTGCGGAAACTGCGGGGCTTGACGCGCGGGAGGCGCGCGAGGTTCTGGGTTCCGGCGCCTACGCCGCCCAGGTGCGGGAAGACGAAAGCGCGGCCCGCGCGCTGGATGTGCGCGCCGTGCCCTTCTTTTTGCGCGACGGCGTGGAATCGCTGACCGGCGCGCAGCCCGTGGAAGTTTTCAAGGGCTTTTTGCTGCACGCCATGAAGCTGTGATTTTGACTATTAAATGAACCGGGGGAGCCATGCTCCCCCGGAAGGCGATACGGATCGCGGCCGCGCGGGCATCATCCCGCAAACGGCGCGTTACGCGTTGCGCAGCGTGTTCACCAGGTTTTGGATTGCGGCCACCTGCTGGCTCAGCTCCCGCATGGCGGACTGCGATTCGTCCATCTGCCGCGCGGTTTCGTCGGCGATCTGGTTGATCTGGTCGGTGCCCCGGGCGATTTCCTCGCTGGAGGCCGACTGCTGCTCGCTGGCCGCCGCGATGGAGCGCACCTTGTCCGCCGTGGAGTCGGCGATCCGCACGATGGATTCCAGCGAGCTGCCCGCCTGCTGCACCATGGTCGTGCTTTTGGCGACGGACAGGGAGGCTTCTTCCATGCCCCGGATGCTGGCTACCGTGCCGTTCTGGATGGCGCGCACGGTTTCGCTCACTTCCTTGGTGGCGGCCATGGTTTTTTCGGCCAGTTTGCGCACTTCGTCGGCCACCACGGCAAAGCCGCGTCCGGCTTCGCCCGCGCGGGCGGCTTCAATGGCGGCGTTGAGGGCCAGCAGGTTCGTCTGATCCGCGATGTCGGTGATCACGCCCATGACGCGGCCGATGCCCTGGGCCTGTTCGCCAAGGGCGTTGAGGCTGGATTTGAGCTCGCCGGTCTTGCTGTCCACGTCGGCGATGGCGCCGATGACGCCGGCCACGATGACCGCGCCTTCCTCCGCGTTTTCCTTGGCCTGTTCGGCGCTGGTGGAGGCGGTGGCCGCGTTTTGCGCCACCTCGGCCACGGTGGCGTTCATTTCTTCCATGGCGGTGGCGGTTTCGCCGGTGCGCTGGCGCTGCATTTCCGCGCCCTGGGCGGCCTGGCGGATCTGGACTTCCAGGCTGGCCGCGGTGGAGGTGATTTTTTCGGCAATTTCGGCAAGGTTGCCGCCGGCCTGGCGCATGCCGTCGCTCCTGGCTTTTTCGGCGGCTTTGCGGGCCGCTTCGGCATCCTGCATGGCCTGGTTGGCTTTTTCGGTCTGCTGCATGGCTTCGGCGCTTTTTTGCTCGGCGGTGCCGATCATGTCCTTGAGGCGCGTCACCATGGCGCGCAGGGCGTCGGCCAGCGTGCCGATTTCGTCGTTGCGCCGGACGTCGAGCTGGTTGTCCAGGTTGCCCTTGGCCACGGCGGAGGCGAAGTCCACCCCCTTGGCCAGGGCGTGCACCATGTTCCGCACCACCACAAAGACGCACAGCGAGATGACCAGGGCCACAAGCACGGCAAGCGCCGCGCTGGCCATGCCCAGCCAGCGGACGCCGCTGTAGATGTCGTCCAGGTTGCTGCGGACGATGCACACCCAGTTGGTGCTGGGCTCGCGCTTGTAAATGTAGAGGGAGGCTTTGCCGTTGAAGTCGGCTTCGAAGTGGCCGCTTGCGTCGGATCCGCCTTTGAGGCGCTGCACGGCGAGCGAATTGTTCACCGTATCGGACATGATCAAGTCGGCGTTGTGGTGGGCCAGCACATTCCCCTGATGGGTCATGACCAGGGCGTAGCCTTCTTTGCCCAGCACCACGGGTTTGACGAAGCCGTCGCTGAATTTTTTGAGGTTGATGTTGATGAGCGCCACGCCGGTGAAGCGTTTGTCGGCCGCAAGGACGGGCACGGCCACGGGCATGATGACGGAGTCGGATCCGGCGCTGCGCAGCGGTTCGCCAACGTAATCCTTCTGGCCGCCGCTCACCGCCTTGAAGTAGCCGCGCTCTTTAAGCGAGATGGTCGGCGCGGTGGAGTCCGTGGTGGCCACGACCATGCCCTCGCCGTTCAGGATGACGATGGAGTCGTAGTAATTTTTTTTGTCCGTCAGCGAGCGGAACAGGGTTTTGACCGCCGCGCCTGTTTCAGGGGAAGCGGCGCTGTCCGGGGCAAGGGTGGCGGCGACCAGATCGGTTCCGGCCAGCAGGGCGGCGTCGGCCTTGGCGCCCTGCACCAGCACGCTGATGAGGTCGGTCAGGCCGTTGACGGAGCCGCGTCCGTCGTTGAGCACGGCCGCTTCCATGGTGCGGCTGGCGATGGTGTAACTGGTGACGGCGGAAACCGCCAGGCCGAGAATGGCGACGCCCAGGATGGGCGTGAGAAGTTTGCGTTGCAGACCCATAAAAAAAACCTCGCGGGAATGGGGAGACTCAGGTGGACGAGTGCGGGATGCGGAGGCGAGGAAACGTCACGGTTCGCCGCAGTCGGGCGGCGAACCGTACTGTGCGGCAAAACTTATTTGGCCAGAGCGGCGTATTCCGCGGCGCTGAGCAGGCCGGCGGGTTCAGCGCTCAGGGCCACGCGGATCATCCAGCCCTGCTCGAACGGCGCCTTGTTGATCAGTTCGGGGTGGTCGGCCAGGTCGGCGTTCACCGCCGTCACCGTGCCCGCCAGCGGCGAAAACAGATCGCTGGCCGCCTTCACGGACTCCACCACGCCCATTTCCTGGCCCTCGGCCAGCACGGCGCCCACGGCGGGCAGCTCGACGTAGGTGATGTCGCCAAGCTGGTGCTGGGCGAAGTCGGTGATGCCGATGACGGCCTCGCCGTTTTCTTTGCGCACCCATTCATGGGTGTCGCTGTACAGCAGGTGTTCCGGATGGTTCATGTTGTTCTCCGCAACGACGCGCGGGGGCGCGGTTTAAAGTTTGATGCGCGCCGTGCCTTCCTTATAAAAAGGCAGGCTGACGCGGCGGGCCGGCAGGAAGGCTTTGCCGGTCTGGATGAAAAAGTTTTCGGCTTGCGCGTGGGCGGCGTCCACAAAGGCCAGGGCGATGGCGTAGCCCAGCGAGGGCGCGAACGAGCCGCTTGTCACCACGCCCACGGCTTCGCCTTCGGGCGCAAGGACAACGGCGTCGCCTCCGCGCGCGGCGCGGCGGCCCTCCAGCGCGAGGGGAATCAAAAGGCGCGAGCGCACCAGCCCGGCGTTCTCCTTGCCCACATACGGCGCTTCGCTCGTCAGCATGGCGGCCATGCCCGATTCGGCCGGGGTGTGGTCGGTGTCCAGCTCGTGGCTGTAGAGGGCCAGCCCCGCCTCAAGGCGTAGCGTGTCGCGCGCGCCCAGGCCGGCGGGCTTGACGTTTTCCTGGGCCAGCAGCGCTTCCCACAGCGCCGGAACAAGGTGGCGCGGGGGATAGAGTTCGTAGCCCAGTTCGCCGGTGTAGCCGGTGCGGCTCACGGTCAGCGACGCTCCCGCGAACGTGGTGTGGCGGAAGGAAAAATAGCCGAGATCATGAAAACCCTCGCCCAGCGTCTTTTCCAGCACTTCCAGCGAGGCCGGGCCTTGCAGGTCTATTTTGCCCGTGAAGGCCGAAATGTTCTCCACGCTGCAACCCTTGCCGGGCATGCGGGCCGTCAGGGCGGCGTAGTCGGCTTCCGTGCGCGAGGCGTTGACGACCAGCAAAAAGTGCTGATCGCCCAGGCGGTAGACGATCAGATCGTCGATCACGCCGCCCTCGGCATTGAGCAGAAAGCCGTAGCGGCATTTGCCGACCTTGAGCGTGTCGAGGTTGTGGGTGACGGCCAGGGCCAGGCCCTTGGCGGCGTCCTGCCCGCGCACCAGAATCTGCCCCATGTGGCAGATGTCGAACACCGACGCGGCGCTGCGGGTGTGCTGGTGTTCGGCCAGAATGCTTTCGTACTGGATGGGCATGTTCCAGCCCGCAAATTCCGCCATCTGCGCGCCGTGGTCTTTGTGCCAGGCGGCCAGGGGCGTTTCTAACAGATCAGCCATACAGCGGCTCCTTTTCAGCTTAAAATGGTCGGCGGCATCCTATGTCAAAACGGTATTAGAGTAAACAGCCGCAGGGCCGGGAGCGCATATTTTTCCGTCTTTGCGGGCCGCCCGGCCCGATTTTATCCTTCCCTCATTCTGTACTCCCCGGCAGGATTCCGGTATAGGTACAGGAATAGCAAGAATCCGCCGGATTTTTCCCGCGAGGCCCAAGCATGGAACAAAGCGTTCTGCACGCCTTTGAAAAACGCTGCATCCAGGAAGAAATGCCGCGCTGCCGCGCCGTTTGCCCTTTGCATGTGGACGTGCGCGCCTTTATGGAGCGCATGGCCGGCGGCGACGCCGCCGGAGCCCGCAAGGCGCTGGAGCGCCACATGCCGCTGCCCGGCCTGCTGGCGCTTTTGTGCGAGCACCCCTGCGAAGACGTCTGCCTGCGCCGCGACCTGGGCGGCAGCCTTGCCGTGGGCGAACTGGAGCGCGTGTGCGCCGTTCTGCCCCGCCAGACCAAACCGTTGCCCGTGCCCGCCAAGGCCCGACGGGTGGCCGTGATTGGCGATTCGTTCGCCGGGCTGACCGTGGCCTGGGATCTGGGCCGCAAGGGCTGGCCCGTGACCGTGTTCCACGCGGACGAAACGCCGGGCCGGGCCATTGTGCGCGACGCGGTGCGGGACAACGGCGATGCGGACGCGCTGGCCGCCGCGCTGGCCGACGAAACCGACGCCCTGCGACGCGCCCGCGTGGAATTTGCGCGGCGGGATCTCGGGCCGGAATGCCTGGCCGAGGCCCGCGCCGGCTTCGACGCCGTGTTCGTGGACGCGGCCGCCACAGAGCTGGCCCTGTGCCGGGAAGCGCTTGATCCCGTCACCCTGGCCGAACCGGGGCAGGGCGATCTGTGCTTCGGCGGCTGGGCCGCCGGGCCGGTGGGCCGCGCCGCCGAGGGCCGCCGCGCCGCCGGCACGCTGGAGCGCTTTTTGACCGGCGTTTCCCTCACGGCCTCGCGCGAGGCGGGGGATCGCGTCGCTTCCCGTTTGCAAACGCCGCTGGACGGCGTGGAACCCTTGCCGCGCAGGGAGGTGCGCAACGCGGACGACGCCCCGGCCGAAGCCGCGCGCTGCCTGCGCTGCGAGTGCATGGCCTGCGTGAAGGAATGCGCCTATCTGGCGCATCATCAGGGCTACCCCAAAACCTACGCCCGGCAGATTTACAACAACGCCTCCATCGTCAAGGGCCAGCACCTCGCCAACGCGCTGATCAACGGATGCAGCCTGTGCGGCCAGTGCGAGGCCATCTGCCCCGAGCAGTTCTCCATGGCGGATCTCTGCCTCGCCGCCCGGCGCGAAATGGTCGAGCGCGGCTACATGCCGCCGTCGGCCCACGAGTTCGCCCTGGACGACATGGCCGCCGCCAACGGGCCGGACAGCGCCCTGTTTTTGCCGGAACCGGGGAATGACCGCGCGGCGCATCTCTTTTTTCCGGGCTGCCAGCTCGCGGCGTCGCGGCCGGAGCAGGTTCTCGCCGTGTACGGGCACCTGCGCGCCGGGCTGCGCGGCGGCGTGGGCCTGGCCCTGCGCTGCTGCGGCGTGCCCGCCCGCTGGGCCGGGCGCGAGGATATTTTTGGCGCGGCCCTGGCCGAATTCCGTTCCGCCTGGGAAGGCATGGGGCGGCCGCGCGTCGTCGCGGCCTGCGCCTCCTGCCTGAAAACGCTGCGCGACGCCCTGCCCGGACTGCCCGTGGTTTCGCTCTGGCAGGTTCTGGCCGAAGAATGCGCGGAGGGCCTTGGCGCGGGCGCGCCGCCCCCGCCCGAAGCGCTGACGGTGCACGACCCCTGCGCGGCCCGGCACGATCGCGCCTGGCAGGGCGCGGTGCGCCATCTGGTGGCCCGCAGCGGCGCGCGGCCGGTGGAACCGCCGTTCAGCGGCGAGCTTACCGCCTGTTGCGGCTACGGCGGCCTGGCCTGGAACGCCCGGCCCGTCGAGGCTTCGGCCATGGCGGCGCACCGGGCCGGGCAGCTTGAAGGCACGGCCGTGGCTTCGTGCGTGATGTGCCGCGACAGGCTGGCGGCCACGGGCAAGCCCTGTCTGCATGTGCTGGACGTTCTTTTTTCCGGCGGCCTTTGCGATGCGGACGCCGCGCGCCCCGGCCCCACGCTTTCGGCGCGCCGGACGGCCCGCGCCGCGCTGAAGCGCCGGGCGCTCGCCGACATCTGGAGGCAGACCGTGGAAGAACCCGCTCCCGCATCGCCCCGTGTTTTTCTGGAGCCTGACGTGCTGCAAACGCTGGAAGAGCGCCGCATCCTCTTAAGCGACGTGGCGCTTGCGCTGCGCGAGGCCGAGGCGGGCCGCGCGCCGGTGTTTCTGGACAAAAGCACGGGCCGCGCGCTGACGTCGTGGCGGCCTTCGCGCGTGACGTTCTGGGTGCTGTACAGCCCGGAAAACGGCGGTTACCGCGTGCACGACGCCTACAGCCACCGCATGGTCGTGCCGGGCACCGGCAACGTGGACGGCGCGGCGGCCTCGTTCGCCGACGATTCGTTCCGTCCGGCGGCCGAGCGGGGAGGGCGCTGACATGGCGTTGAATCCTTCGTACATGCCCGATCCCGGCGAATGGGTCTGCGGCCGTTGCGGCTGCCCGCTGGAACAGAAAACCCTGCCTGTCACCTACCTGGGGAGCGCGTTTGACGTTTCGCTGCCCTATTGCCCTGTTTGCGGGCAGACTCTGGTGCCGCAATCGCTGGCCCGGGGTAAAATGCTGGAAGTGGAAGGCCTTCTGGAAGACAAATGACGCCCCTGTATCAGCAACCCGCGTTTCTGGCCGCTTCGGGCGGCGCGCTGCGGCCCGGAGGCCCGGAGCTGACCCGGCGCGGACTCGCCCTGTGCGGGCTTGAGCCCGGCAGCCGTATTCTGGACGTGGGCTGCGGCTCCGGCGCCAGCCTGCGCCTGCTGCGCGAGCTTGGCTTTGCGGGCGAAGGCGTGGATCCCGATCCCCATTTTGTGGTCAAAGCGCGCGCGGCGGGCCTCAACGCCCGGCAGGGCTCGGCTCAATGTCTGCCCGCGCCCGACGCCGCGTACGACGGCGCGCTGTGCGAATGCGTGCTTTCGCTCCTGCCCGATCCGGACGCGGCGCTGGCCGAAATCGCCCGCGTGCTGAGGCCCGGCGGCGCGCTGGCGCTGAGCGATTTGTACGCGCGCGGGCCGGATATCCGGCCGGCCGGGGCGCAAAGCGGGCAAAGCTGCCTGGCCGGCGCGGTGACGCTGGAGGAAATGGCGGATCGCCTGGAGCGCAATGGGTTTACGGTGCTGGACTGTGAAGATCACAGCCGGGCCCTGGCCGAATTTGCCGGGCGGCTGATGTTCGCGGGCTGGGAACGGCCCGCCTGCGGCGCGGGCGCGCGGCCGGGCTACGCGCTTTTTGCGGCGCGTTTGCCTATTAATTAAGGAGTTCTTCTATGGATCCTTTGCTTTTGGACATTCTGCCCTGGGTGCGCCAGGGTTCGTGTTGCAGCCAGCTTTTAATCCGGCTGATGCTGCAAGCCTCGGGCGAGGACAACCCCGCGCTCGTCCGCTCCGTGTGGGGCTTTTGCGAAGGCATGGCCGGGGGCGGCTGCGGCCTGCTGCTGGGCGGCGTGGCGGCCCTGAGCTACACGGTGGGCAGCGGCGCGGAAAACGGCCCGCACCCGATGGCCGTGCCGCTGATCAACGATTTTACGGAATGGTTCCGGAGCCAGCCCGCCTGCGCGCGCGGCACAGACTGCCTGGACGTTTCCGCCGTGCTGCAAGGCGTGGAGCGGGTGGACGCGCCGAACCGCGAGCGTTGCGGCGACCTTTTGGCCGCGTCCTGGGGCAGGATTATGGAATTGCTGGCGGAATACGAAATTGATCCCGCCGGGGAACGCCTGTGAGCGTGCAGAGCGTCTGCCCCGTCTGCCTGGGGCGCATCGACGCCGTGTACGAGGAAAGCGCGGGCGGCGTGGATCTGGTCAAATCCTGCCCCGCGCACGGCACGTTCCGCGCGGCCGTCTGGCGGGGCGAACCCGCCTGGGCGTCGTGGCGGCGGCCCAAAACGCCGTCCTTTCCCCGGCATCCGCTGACGGAGGCGCGGCGCGGCTGCCCCTACGACTGCGGCCTGTGCCCCGAACACGGCCAGCACACCTGCACCGGCCAGATCGAGGTCACGTCGCGCTGCGACTTGCGCTGCCCTGTCTGCTACGCTTCGGCGGGCGTGGAAAGCGCCGACCCCGCGCAGGAGGAGATAGCCCGCCTGCTCGACACGCTGCGCCGGGTTTCCGGCCCGTGCAACGTGCAGTTTTCGGGCGGCGAACCCACGCTGCGCGACGATTTGCCGGACATTATCCGTCTGGCCCGGCAGCGCGGCTTTCCCTTCATCCAGGTCAACAGCAACGGCCTGCGCCTGGCGCGCGAGCCCGCGTTCGCCAAAGCGCTGGCCGAAGCCGGGCTGGATTCGGTCTACCTGCAATGTGACGGGGCGGACGACGCCGTGTTCCGGACGCTCCGGGGCCGCCCGCTGCTTGCGGAAAAGCTGGCGGCGATCCGCCATTGCGCGGACGCGGGCCTTGGCGTTGTGCTGGTGGCCACGGTGGCCGGCGACGTCAATCTGGCCGGGCTTGGCGATCTGCTGCGCCTGGCCCTGAGCCTGAACGAGCGTTCGTGCCTGCGCGGCCTGCATGTGCAGCCAATGGCGTTTTTCGGCCGCTACCCGCAGGCGCTGGCCGACGCGCCGCGCGTCACGCTGCCCGACGTCATGGCCGCGCTGGACGGCGTGTGCGGCGTGCAAATCACCGACTTCCACCCGCCCGGCTGCGAGCACGCCCTGTGTTCCTTCAGCGCCGTGTACCGGCGCGACGGCGCGGGGCTTGCGCCGCTGGACGGCGTTTTTGCCTGTTGCGACGGCGAGCGCCCGGACGTTCCCTCGGCCGCGGAAGGCGCGCGCGCGTCCAAAGCTTTTACCGCGCGGCACTGGAGCGCTCCGGCCGCAACGGCCCCAAACGCTTTGGGCGACGACTTTGATCGCTTTCTGGCCCGCGCCGCCGTGGACAAGCGCTTCACCATCTCCGGCATGGCCTTTCAGGACGCCATGACGCTGGATCTCGACCGCGTGCGCGGCTGCTGCATCCATACGGTCAGCCCGGAAGGGCTTCTTGTCCCCTTCTGCCTGTATAATCTGACCTCGCTGGGCGGCGCGTCGCTGTACCGCGTCGCGCGGAACGGGCATGGCTGATTCGCCCCGCTTGCCGCGCCGCTCTCCGCTTGACGCCTGGCTGGCCGCGCGCTGCGGCCTGCCGCGCCTGGATTCGCCGCAAGACGCGGAAGCTCTCGCGGCCTGGCAGGCGCGCGCGCTGCAACGCACGCTGGCCTACGCCGAAGCCCGGAGCGCGCATTACCGCAGGGCCTGGGCCGGCCTGCCCGGCGGCCTGCTGCGCGACGTGCGCGCCGGGCGCTGGCCGCGCGAAGCCTCCACGCTGGCCGAAGACATGGCCCTGCTGCCGGGCGCGGAGCCCGGCGATCTGGCCGGGGAGGGCTGGCGCGCGTTTTTGTGCGTCTCGCAGGACGAGGTGGCGCGCATGGTGACGCTGGGCACGTCGGGCACCACGGGGCGGGCCAAGCGCCTGGCCTTTGCCGTGGAGGATCTGGCGCGCACCGTGGAATTTTTCCGCGTGGGCATGACGGTGCTGACGCGGCCGGACGACGTGGTGCTGGTGCTGCTGCCGGGCGCGGAACGGCCCGGCGGCGTGGCGGATTTGCTGTTGCGCGCCCTGCACGGCCAAAACGGCGCCGCCCGCGCCGTGGCGGGCGATCCGGCGGCCACGGCGACTTCCTTTGCCGCCGACCGCGCGGCCTGCCGCCCCACCTGCCTTGTGGCCGCGCCCCGCCAGCTTGAGCGCCTGATCGCCCTGGATTCCCCGCCGGGCGTTCCGCCATTCCGGACGCTGCTGTCCAGTTCCGAACCGCTGACGCCCGATTTGCGGCAAAGGGTGGAACACGCCTGGAACTGCGAGGTTTTTGATCATTACGGCCTGACGGAAAGCGGCTACGGCGGCGGGGTGGAGTGCGCGGCGCACAGCGGTTGCCACCTGCGCGAGGCCGATCTGTGGCTGGAAATTCTGGATCCGGCCAGCGGCCTGCCCGCGCGGCCGGGCGAGCCTGGCGAAATCGCGCTGACCACGCTGGATCGGCGGGCCATGCCCCTCGTGCGCTACCGCACGGGCGACGCGGCCGCTTTTCTGCCCGGCCCGTGCCCCTGCGGCAGCCCGCTGCGGCGGCTGGGCCCCGTGCGGGGGCGGCTTGTCAGGGCGGAGGGCGGGGCGTATAGCCCGTACAGTCTGGCCCAGCCCGCCAAGGGCGATACGCG
The DNA here is from genome assembly GCA_031552135.1 of Mailhella sp. Taxonomy (GTDB): domain Bacteria; phylum Desulfobacterota; class Desulfovibrionia; order Desulfovibrionales; family Desulfovibrionaceae; genus Mailhella. The sequence goes on along the minus strand of JAVBMS010000083.1, from coordinate 5,009 downwards.
GCCGTAACGGGCGCGAGTTTTGGCATGACGGAGGAAACATGGCCGACATTCTTGTGGATATTGTAAAATTTTTGCGGGAGGGCCGCGACCTGGTCATGGCCTCCATCGTGGCGCAGGCGGGCTCCACGCCCCGCGCGGCGGGCGCGAAGATGCTCCTTGCCCTGGAAGGCGGCGCGGCCGCTCTCGTTTCCGGCACGATCGGCGGCGGCCTGGTGGAAGGCGAAAGCATGGCGGCGGCGGCGCGGGTTTTTGCCTCGCGCAGGCCCGAAATGCTGGACTTTGACCTGACGGGCGAGCTGGCCGCCGGCGCGGACATGATCTGCGGCGGCAGGCTGCGGATTTTTGTGGAGCCGCTGACCCCGGCCGATCTGCCCGTGTTTGAGCAACTGGAAGCGGCCCGGCGCGAACGGCGGCGCGCGGCGACCGTCACGCGGCTGGACGGCGGCGGGCGGCTTGTGGAATTCAAGGGCAGCGGCCCGGCCGTCAAGGAACGGGACGGCGTTTCGGTTTTTGTGGAACCCTGGCCCGTGCCTCCGCGCATGATCCTGGCCGGGGGCGGGCATGTGGCGCGCGCCACGGCCGACGTGGCCGCGCAGGCCGGTTTTGAGGTCATCGTGCTGGACGACAGGCCGGAATTCGCCGACCCCCGGCGCTTCCCCGCCGCCGCGCTCGTGCGCGTCACGCCCGGATTCGCGGACTGCTTTGCGGGGCTGGTTGTGGATCAGGAAACCTATGTGGCCGTCATCACGCGCGGTCACGTCCACGACGCGCTGGTGCTGGAGCAGGCCCTGGAACTGGACGCCGGCTATATCGGCATGATCGGCAGCCGCCGCAAACGCGAGGCGGTGTACGAAGCCCTGCGCGCCCAGGGGCGGACGGGCCTTGAGCGCGTCCATTGCCCCATCGGGCTCGACATCGGCGCGGAAACGCCGGGCGAAATAGCCGTCAGCATTGTGGCCGAATGCCTGGCCGTCAAAGCCGGGCGGCGCTGAATATTTCCTCCGGCGTTCTCCGGCGGGCAAGCGTTGGCGCGGTCTGGCGCGCTTGACACTTCTTGAGGGGAGGGCTAAATTGGGAACCATGGATTATTATAACAACTGATTGTTTTTTTTACATATCGCGTTTGTGATAAAAATCGCGATAACGATTCCGCCTTACAGGAGAGCAGCATGTCGGAACCAGCGGCCCTGAAGCGGCCCCAGCTTCGCATTATCCCGGTTCAGGAGGCGGTGGGCAGCGTGCTTTGCCACGACATCACCCGCATCGCCCCGGGCGAAGCCAAGGGCCCGGCCTTTCGCAAGGGCCATATTGTGGAGGAGGGGGATATTCCCCTGCTCCTGAGCATCGGCAAGGAGCACCTGTACGTTTTTGAGCCGCAGCCCGGCCTGCTGCACGAGGACGACGCGGCGCGCCGCATCACCGCGGCGGCCATGGGCGCGAACCTGCGCCTGACGGAGCCGAAGGAGGGCCGCATCAACGCGCTGGCCGCCTGTCAGGGCCTTGTGGTTGTGGACGTGGAGCGCCTGCTGGCCATCAACAATCTGGGCCAGGTGACGTTCGCCACCATCCACACCATGCAGGAAGTGGCGGAAGGCCAGAGCGTGGCGGGCGCGCGCGTGGTGCCGCTTTTGGCCGACGAGGCCCAGGTGGAGGCCGTGGAGCGCCTTTGCGCCGCCGGCCCGATCATCAGCGTGCGGCCCTTCCAAAGCTTCAGTATCGGTTTGGTGACCACGGGCAGCGAAATTTACCACGGCCGCATCCAGGACAAGTTCGGCCCCGTGCTGCGGGAGAAGTTCGGCCGCCTGGGCAGCCGCATTCTGGATCAGACGCTGACCTCGGACGACGAGGCCATGACCAGCGGCGCCATACGCGATTTTATCGCGCGCGGCGCGGACATGGTGGTGGTGACGGGCGGCATGTCGGTGGACCCGGACGACCGCACCCCGGCGTCGATCCGCGCGGCGGGCGGCGTGGTGGAAAGCTACGGCGCGCCCACGTTCCCCGGCGCCATGTTTTTGCTGGCCCATATCGGCAACGTGCCGGTTCTGGGCCTGCCCGGCTGCGTGATGTACCACAAGGCCAGCATTTTTGACCTGATCGTGCCCCGGATTCTGGCGGGCGTGCCGGTTACGCGGGCGGACATCGCCGCGCTCGGCCACGGCGGCTATTGCGCCTCATGCCCGGAATGCCGCTACCCGGTGTGCCCGTTCGGTAAATAGCATCGGAAGCGCCTCCGTCATGCCGTTTTTGCGGCGAACAGGAGGCCAACCTCAACAGGAGAAAAACGCCATGATGGAAAAGCATCTTGTGGTGAACGGCGTGTCGCAGCGCCTGGTCGTGGATCCGGAATCCAGCCTGGCGGACGTTCTGCGCGACCAGCTTGGCCTGACCAGCGTCAAAGTCGGCTGCGGCGCGGGCCAGTGCGGCGCGTGCAACGTCATTGTGGACGGCAAACTGGTGCGCACCTGCATTCTGAAAATGAAACGCGTGGACGACAACGCGTGCGTGACCACGCTGGAGGGCATCGGTTGCCCCGAGTGCCTGCATCCCATCCAGAAAGCCTGGATTTTCCACGGCGGCGCCCAGTGCGGCTTCTGTACGCCGGGCTTCATCGTGTCCGCCAAGGCGCTTCTGGACGCCAACCCCAAACCCACCCGCGCCGAAGTGCGCGACTGGTTCCAGCAGCACCGCAACGCCTGCCGCTGCACCGGCTATAAACCGCTGGTGGACGCCGTTATGGACGCCGCCGCCGTCATGCGCGGCGAAAAGCCCGCAAACTCCATCGAATATCAGGAACCCGCCGACGGCAGGGTGTGGGGCACGCGGCGTCCGCGCCCCAGCGCCGTGGCCAAGGTGACGGGCACGGCCATGTACGGCGCGGATCTGGCCGGCACGCTGCCCGAAAACACGCTGCATCTGGCCCTGGCCCACGCCAGGGTGTCGCACGCCAACATCAAGGGCATCGACACCTCCGAAGCCGAAAAAATGCCCGGCGTCTTCGCCGTGCTCACGGCCAAGGACGTCAAGGGCAACAACAGCATCAGCGGCCTCATCACCTTCCCCACCAACAAGGGCGACGGCAACGACCGCCCCATTCTCTGCGATAAAAAGATCTTCCAGTACGGCGACGCCTACGCCATCGTCTGCGCCGACAGCGAGCACAACGCCCGCGCCGCCGCCGACAAGGTCAAAATCGATCTGGAAGTTCTGCCCTCCTATATGAGCGCGCCCGAGGCCATGGCGCCCGACGCCCTGGAAATCCACCCCGGCACGCCCAACATCTACTACGAGCAGGATCTGGAAAAAGGCCCGGACACCGCCGCCATTTTCAAGCAGGCCGGCATTGTGGTGGCCGAGGACAGCTTCTACACCGGCCGCCAGCCCCACCTGCCCATCGAGCCGGACGTCGGCTTCGCCTACCTCAATGAGGAAGGCAAGCTGGTCATCCACTCCAAATCCATCGGCCTGCACCTGCACGGCCTGATGATCGCGGCGGGCCTCGGCGTGGACTTCGCCACCGGCATGGTGCTGGTGCAGAATACCGCCGGCGGCACGTTCGGCTACAAGTTCAGCCCCACCATGGAAGCCCTGCTGGGCGTGGCCGTGCTGGCCACCAAACGCCCCTGCCACCTGCGCTACAACTACGAAGAGCAGCAGACCTACACCGGCAAGCGTTCGCCCTTCTTCGTCAACCTCAAGCTGGCGGCCGACAGGTCGGGCACGCTGCTGGGCATGGAATCCGACTGGACTGTGGACCACGGCCCCTACTCGGAATTCGGCGACCTGCTCACCCTGCGCGGCGCGCAGTTTATCGGCGCGGGCTACAATATTCCGGCCATCCGGGGCCGGGGCCGCACCGTCTGCACCAACCACGCCTGGGGTTCGGCCTTCCGCGGCTACGGCGGCCCGGAATCCGAATTCGCCTCCGAAGTGCTGATGGACGAACTGGCCGAAAAGCTGGGCCTGGATCCCTTTGATCTGCGCTACAAAAACTGCTACCGCCCCGGCTCCACCAACCCCTCCGGCCAGACGCCGGAAGTGTTCCCCCTGCCGGGCATGATGGATACCCTCAAGCCCCGCTACCTCGCGGCCAAGGAAAAGGCCGCCAAAAACTCCACCCCGGCGGTCAAACGCGGCGTGGGCCTTTCCATCGGCATCTACGGCTGCGGACTGGACGGCCCCGACAGCGCCGAAGTCTGGGTGCAGCTTGACCCGGACGGCGGCGTCACCGTGGGCAACTGCTGGGAAGATCACGGCCAGGGCGCGGACGCCGGCACGCTGGGCACCGCCCACGAGGCCCTGCGCCCGCTCGGCATCAAGGCCGACAAAATCCGCCTGGTCATGAACGACACCAGCAAGGCCCCCAACTCCGGCCCGGCGGGCGGCTCGCGCTCGCAGGTCATGGTGGGCAACGCCATCCGCGTGGGTTGCGAAAAGCTGATCGAAGCCCTCAAAAAGCCCGGCGGCGGCTTCCGCACCTACGACGAAGCCAAGGCCGCCGGCGTGGAACTGCGCCAGGCGGGCGTGTGGACGGCTCCGGCCACCAACAACGACGCCAAGGGCATCGGCGCGCCGTTCTGCACCTATATGTACGGCGTCTTCATGGCCGAAGTGGCCGTGGATACCGCCACCGGCAAAACCACGGTGGAAAAGCTCACCGTGGTGGCCGACATCGGCAAGATCAACAACCGGCTCGTCACCGACGGCCAGATCTACGGCGGCATGGCGCAGTCCGTGGGCCTGGGCCTTTATGAGGACTTCGAGGACATCAAAAAGCACAGCACCATGGCCGGCGCGGGCATACCCTACGCCACCATGATCCCCGACGACATGGAAATCATCTATGTCGAAACCCCGCGCCCGGACGGCCCCTTCGGCGCGGCCGGCGTGGGCGAAATGCCCCTCTGCGGCCCGCACCCCGCCATTATCAACGCCATTTACCAGGCGTGCGGCGCGCGTGTGACCCAACTGCCCGCCTACCCCGAAAAGGTGCTGGCGGCGATGAAGAA
>JAVBMS010000069.1:0-21576 GCA_031552135.1 Mailhella sp. | reverse complement strand
TGCGCCGGCATGGCCGCCGACCTGTTTGAGACCTACGCCGTGACCGTGGTGGCCACCATGCTGCTGGCCTCCATCTTCTTCACCGGCGCGCTCCAGGCCAAGATGATCATGTATCCGCTGCTGATCAGCGGCGTGTGCATCCTCGGCTCCATCGCGGGCACGTTCTTCGTCAAGCTTGGCGAAGACAAGAAAATCATGAAGGCCCTGTACAAGGGTTTGGCCGCCACGGGCGTGTTTTCCGCCGGCCTGATCACCCTGGTGACGCTGGGCTTCTTCTGGAACGAGCCCGGCATGGCCATCCAGGGCATGGCCTTCACCGGCGGCGACCTGCTGCTCTGCTGCTTTACCGGCCTGGTGGTCACCGCCCTGCTGGTCATGGTGACGGAATACTACACCGCCACGAACTACCGCCCGGTCAAGAGCATCGCCAAGGCCTCCACCACGGGCCACGGCACCAACGTGATCCAGGGCCTGGCCGTTTCCATGGAATCCACGGCTCTGCCCGTGCTGATCATCTGCGGCGGCATCCTCTTTGCTTACGCGCACGCCGGCCTGTTCGGCATCGCGCTGGCGGCCACCACCATGCTGGCCCTGGCCGGGATGATTGTGGCGCTTGACGCCTACGGCCCCGTGACCGACAACGCCGGCGGCATTGCCGAAATGGCCGGCCTGCCCGACGACGTGCGCGAAGTGACCGACGCGCTCGACGCCGTGGGCAACACCACCAAGGCCGTCACCAAGGGTTACGCCATCGGCTCCGCCGCGCTGGCCGCGCTGGTGCTCTTTGCCGCCTACACCGAAGACCTGACCCGCTTCTTCCCCAACCTCGACATCCGCTTCGTGCTCCAGGATCCCTACGTCCTGGTCGGCCTGTTCCTGGGCGGCCTGTTGCCTTACCTGTTCGGCTCCATGGGCATGATGGCCGTGGGCCGCGCCGGGGCCGCCGTGGTGGTGGAAGTGCGCCGCCAGTTCAAGGAAATCCCCGGCATCATGGAAGGCACGGCCAAGCCCGACTACGGCGCCGCCGTGGACATGCTGACCAAGGCCGCCATTAAAGAAATGATCCTGCCCTCGCTGCTGCCTGTGCTGGCTCCGCTGGTGGTGTACGGCGCTGTGGCCGTCATCGGCGGACAGGCCGCGGCCTTCGCCTGCCTGGGCGCCATGCTGATGGGCACCATCGTCACCGGCATCTTCGTGGCCGTGTCCATGACTTCGGGCGGCGGCGCGTGGGATAACGCCAAAAAGTACATCGAAGTGGGCAACTACGGCGGCAAGGGCTCCGAAGCCCACAAGGCCGCCGTGACCGGCGACACCGTGGGCGACCCCTACAAGGACACCGCCGGCCCGGCCGTCAACCCCATGATCAAGATCATCAACATCGTGGCCCTGCTGCTCTTGCAGGCGCTGGCCTAAGCCACAAGGCGGCACGCCGCCGCGCGGGCTCCGTCTTTCGGGACGGAGCCCGTTTTTTTTTTGCGCGCTGCCCGCGAAACTTACAAAGAAGAAGCGGGGCCGCACAAAGCGAAACCTGATCTACAGATCGAAGCAGTCGTTGACCGTTATATGCATTTTGCGCATGCGCTGGCGCAGGGTGCTGGGATTGATGCGCAACAGTTCCGCGGCGCCTCCGGGCCCGTTGATTTTGCCGCGGCAGGCCCGCACCGCGTGCTTTATGGCCTGCGCCACAACGCCGTCCAGACCCTGGGCGGAGAGGCTCTGCCACGTTTCAGCCGCCGGGCTGCCGGAAGTTCCGCCGGCCGCGCCGGCCGGCGCGGGGGCTTCGGCCAAAGCCGGCTCCACGGGCAGGCGGTGTTTTTCGAGCAGCAGGTTCAAGCGTTCGTCAATAACGCTCTCCAAAAAACCTTCCTTATGGATCTGGCTGAGGTACCAGGATTTGTCCTTGGGCAAAAACTTGGCCAGGTTAATCGGCGCGTGCGGATCCTGAACCATGGCGCGCTCCACAAGATTTTCCAGCTCGCGCACGTTGCCCGGCCAGGAATAGGCCAGAACGTAATCCAGCGCCGAAACGTCAAGCCGGGGCGTTGGCAGGTGGAAGCGGGAGGCGGTTTTGCGCACAAAATGCTGCATGAGCGGGATGATGTCTTCCAGCCTGTCGCGCAGCGGCGGAACGTGCAGGCGGAAAACATTGAGCCGGTAATACAGGTCTTCCCGGAAGGTGCCCTCGCGCAGCATGTTTTCCAGATTGCAGTTGGTGGCGGCGATAACCCGCACGTCCACCGGCCGGGATTTGGTGGCGCCCAGCCGCTCCACCTCCTTGTTCTGCAGAACGCGCAGCAGCCTGACCTGGGCCTGCGGGCTGAGTTCACCGATTTCATCCAGAAAAATCGTTCCGCCGTTCGCCTGCTCAAAGCGGCCCGGACGGGAGGCGTTCGCGCCGGTATACGCGCCTTTTTCCGCGCCAAAAAGCTCGCTGTCCAGCAGCGTGTCCGTCAGGGCGCCGCAGTTGACCTTGATAAAGGGCGCGGCGCGGCGCGGCGAAAGGCGCTGGATCATGGCGGCCACAATTTCCTTGCCCGTGCCTGTTTCGCCCGTGATCAGGGCCGGGGTGTCCCTGCCGGCCAGCTTGTGCACGCTGTCAAACAGTTCCGCCAGACCGCCGTTGGCGCCAATCATCATGCCGTCCTGCAAAAGATCCAGTTCGGCCTCCAGCTGCATGTTCTTCAGGCCGAGCTTCTGCTTGAACTCCTCGTTCATTTTGAACTGCATCAGGTTGGACATGGCCAGCGACAGCGGAGACAACAGGGGCTGCATCATGTCCAGGTGCTCCCGGGTGAAGCAATGCGGGCGGTCGCCCAAAAAGGACATATTGGCCAGAATGGCGTCGCCGATGGACAGGACATTGACCATGTGCGCTCTGGGCGCATCGGGCACATAGGCGCTAATGGCCCGCGAAATGGAACGCCCGATGTCCTGATCGTTCACGTCGAAAATGCGCTGGGCGCGCGGCTTGCGGAGAGAGTTCATTTTTCTGGCTTCCTCTTCCGTCAGGGGAACCAGCAAATCCAGAGCGACGCTCCCGGCGGGCGTGCACACAAAATAGATTTTGAGCATGTCGAGATCCGGCCGGTACTCGTGGAAGGAAATGGCGGTCAGGGGAAAATAGCGGTGCAGCACGGAAAATGTCCGCTCCCAGGCCAGTTCCATGTCCAGCGTGCTGGTGATGGCCAGGGTCACTTCCTGATAAACGTCAAAATGATTCACGGCAGGGCTCGCTGTGCTATGGTGCGCTTATTATCGAATAGGGCAATTTTTATGGTATACGATAAAAAATAATTAAACCACCTGGCGTTGCCGGGCCGCAAGCCGCTGGATTAATACAAAACCACGGCGGCACGCTCTTTGCTAATTATAGCACAAGCGCGGCGGGCCGGGCCGATCGCTTTGCTCCGCAACGGCTGTCCCCGCCGGCCCTCCGCGTTCATGCACACATGAGAGCATTTCAAAGTTGAAATGCTCCCGGAACTGAGCGTAGCGAGGTTCCGCCGCGCAGCCGGCGTAGCCGCAATTTACTTGCGGCGTTAAACGACGGCGGAGGCGTAAAACTTAAGCGGCAAAACATCGTGTCCAAGCCATGTGTCATTTCAAAGTTAAACTGCTCTAAGCACGGAGAGGCAATGGAACGCAGACAATTTCTCAAGTACATGGGAGCTGCGGCCGTGACCACAGGCGCCGTGGCCGCGACAGTCACCGGCTATAAGAACGGCGTCAGCCCCATGACCCATTCCGGCTGGGAAAAAGAAGCTTTTGAGGAAGGCCAGCATTTCGACCGCACCCCGTACGAGGTTGACCACCCGCCGTTCCGTAAGGTCGGCCCGACCCGGCGCGTGGAAGTCTACGCCGATACCCAGACCCGGCGCGCCGTTTTCCGCAGCGCGTTCGACGTGCCGGGCATGGCGGCCCAGGAAGGCCCGGGCAACGCGTTTGCCGGGCCGGGAGGAGCCGAAAACGAAGCCTTTGCCAAGTGGCTGGCTACCCAGGTGGACGTCAAAAACCTGGCCGCCACGCCGTATTCCATCCTGAAAGATCAGGGGCTGGCCGCCTGGTATCAGGAAAACCTGGAGCGGGAAGGCTGGAATATCTTTGCCGAGGATCTGCGCTACTACCTTGAGGTGCTGCCGCGCTACGCGCGCATCCAGAAAGAGGCCGAATACGACTTTGCCCTGAGCCAGGCCTATTTTGGGGCCACCGCGCTGCACATGGGCTACCACGCTTCGCTCACGGCGGCCAAGGACAGCGATTTTGCCCGCGTGAACCCCAAGCGCTATGAAGTGAAAGATCCCGCGGAAATGACCCGGCTGATCAAGAAAATCGGGCATATGTTCGGCTCGCCCATCGTGCGCATCGTGGAAGTCAACCCTGACTGGAGCTACGAACGGCATGTGGGAGGGCGCGGCTACAGGCGCGGCGAGCCGGTCGACATTCCCGCCCACTGGAAATACGGCATCATGCTGGCTTCCCCGCTGTCCTGGGATACCCTGTACGCCAGCCCCACCATGAGCAGCAGCATAGAGGGCTATAGCATGGTCGGCACCTATGCCGCCAAGATGGCCGCCTATGTGAAAAACCTGGGCTATCCCGCCCGCTCCAACGACCCGCAGTCGCGCTACGAATTCATCATGCCGCCCCACGCCGTGGCCTGTGGCATGGGCGAGCAGGGCCGCAACGGCATTTGCGTCACCCCGGAATTCGGGGCCAACTTCCGCCCGGCCATGGTTGTCACAAACCTGCCGCTGGTTCCGGACAAACCCATCGACGCCGGCATCCGCAAATTCTGCATGAGTTGTAAAATCTGCGCCGAATCCTGCCCCACGCGCTCCATTTCTTTTGACGGGCCCAAGGAGATCAACGGGCGCGGCTACGACGGCTGGCAAATTAACGCCTCCACCTGCCACAGCGGCTGGATGAGCACGCCCACCAACGGCTGCCGCGTCTGCATGGCTGTTTGCCCCTTCAGCAAAAAGTCCAACTGGCTGCACACCAGCGCCAGAAACGTGGCCATCAACGATCCCACCAGCCTCACCCCCACCGCCCTGACGGCGATGGAACGGGCCATTTACGGCACGCACGACGGCGAATACTACCACTACGAAGACGGCTCCCGCATCCACCACACGGTCAAGGAGATGCCCTGGTTCTTCAAAAGCGCGGACTTTATCAAGGAATAGGGGGAAACCATGCTGGAATTTATTATCAACGGCCTGGTGCTGGTCAGCCTGGTGGTGGCCCTGTATTGCCTGCACGGCTATGTCAGGGAGAGCAACATACGCTTCCCGTGGTGGAAGTGGGTTCTGGCTGCCGGGTGGTTTCTCGGCATGCTGGTGGTCTTTGGCTTCATCGGAACCGCCGTGGGTGAAGGCGAACCCGGCGCGGCCCTGCGCGGCGGCATCGCCTTTCTGATCCTCCTGGCGCTGGCGGGCGTGGCTGTTTTCGCGGTCTGTTTCCCCGGGGCGCTGCCCGGCGGCAAAAAGAACCGCGCGGAAGCGGTGAAGTAGTCACAACACAAACAATCCGGGGTGTCGCCACGGCGGCGCCCCGGATTCTTTTTGGGCGGCCCATGAAAAAAATAGCGCTGTTTGGCGGCCTGGCCGCTTTGGTTATGATTGCGCTGGCGGCATATTATGCGGCCCGGCCTTCCGCAGGCGATACGCCGCCCGATGTCAGCCTCATGAACCTGACCCGGCTGCCGGTGCAATTCAGCCATGTTGCCATGCGGGAAGTGGCGTGCGATACCTGCCACCATCCGGTGGAAGGGGAGGGAAACTATCTTAAGTGCTCTTCCAGGGGTTGCCATGACATTCCCGGCAGCAACGCCAGGCGGGAAACGCGCAGCTATTACCGCATCGCGCACGAGCCCCAAACCGGGCCCTACTATTCCTGCCTGAAATGCCACCTTGAAGTGGCGGCCCGCAAGCCCGAGCTTGCCCAGGGGCTGACCGCCTGCGCCGGTTCGCGCTGCCATCCGCAATAGGGCGTTTTCGCTTTGAAAATGCTCTCCGAGCGCGTACTCCTGAAAAAATACGCCCGCATAAGCACAGAAGAGCAAACCCCGGCAAGCAGGTTTGCCGGGGTTCGACAGGGCGCAGTTAATGCGGATAAAGCGTCAGCGCAGGAGGCGCAGGACTGAAATGCCGAAAAGTACCATCAGCGCCGGAAACGCGGCGACAATCAAATTGAACGGGTAGGGTCCCTGAAGCGCGGGCACCAGAAAAGCTATGCCGACGATCGTGATGAAGAGACTCACCACTCCAAACAATACGCGCATGGCTTCCTCCTGCATGATGTTTTTAACGTAGGGCATCGCCGTGGCAAGTCAAGCTTTGTTCATGCCAGCCGGGGTGTCTTCCGCCCATCCCGGCGTGCAACAGCTTTGAGCGGTTACGGGCAGCGCTCCTGCGAGGGTAGCCGTAGGGTATAAAAACAAACAAGCACTTATGGGCATTCACGTATAACTGCTTGAAATATCCGACGTTTTTTAGGCCTGGGTCGTGGCGATGCCCAAGGTATCGTAGCGGACGGCCGCCAGGGCAATGTCCTTGGCAACGTCGCCCAGGGCAAGGCCGCCAGCGCCAAGCCCCAGAAAGCTCAGGGCCTTGTTGACCTTGCCGCCCATGGTTTCCAGACGTTGGCAGACCGGGCGGTTGTTTTTATTGTCGAGCAGAATGCCGCAATAGCTTTGTTGATCGCGCATGTAGATGCGGGCAGGATCAACAACCTTGCTCATGATGGCTTTAACAATGTTAAAAACATCATTTTCTTCTTGCGTCGTTTCAGGTCTGCTGCCTTCTTGGGGCTCCTCTTCTTCAACAGCTTCAACGGGGGCAGGGATTCCCCATACCGTTTTTTTAAACAAAACCCCTACGCTAAAATCGCCAGGTATCGTTCCAGCTGTTCACGTATGTATTCCGCGAGCATATTCACCATCTCGCCAGAATTTTCATCCCGAAAATATGCATCGAAGCATGCGTAGTATCGTGCGCGATCGGCGAATTTCACGTTGATCGGCGGATAGCCATGTTGCATCAGCATCAGGTTCAAAAGCAGGCGTCCGGTACGACCGTTGCCGTCGATGAACGGATGGATCCCCTCAAAGTTCAAATGAAATAACGCTGTCCGCTCAATGGGATGGGAGCGGCTTGCCCGGTGCTCTTCCAGCAGCCGCTCCATTTGCGGCGCGACCAAATACGGCTGTGGGGGCTCGTGGAAAGCGCCCATGATCCGCACCGGGATGCGTCGGTAGATCCCTTTGTCTTCGGGCCGGTCAATCAGCACCAGGGCATGGAGCTGCCTGATGAGGCTTTCGGAGAGCGGGGCCTTTTCTGAAACCAGATGCTGCACATACTGAAAGCCATCCCTATGGCCGACCGCCTCCAGGTGATCCTTTAAAGGCTTTTGATCAATCGTGACGCCTTCCAGAACCAGGGCCGTTTCCTGAAGCGTGAGCGTATTCCCTTCTATTGCGTTGGAATTGTAGGTAAATTCAACCAGGAATTCGTCTCGTAACCGGGCAAGCTCCCCTTCCGTCAATGGACGCCGCCTGTCCAGCTCCGCCTTCAGCGTGTCGATCTGGGCAAAGAGCGCGGCAAATTCCGGGGGAATAGCCTGCCCACGCCAGGTTCGGCCGTCGTGCGGTTTAACGGCATCCGCAGGAATCTGGTAGCTTCGCCCGTCCTTCCGCACACCTTCGATCTTTCCCTGGGCACAGAGAGTTCGAACCCGCCGTTCGCTGATTCCCCAGCGCTGCGCCGTCTGCGCTACGGAGTGATAGCTGCCTTCCATTTACGACTCCTGGGGTGAGGTGATGATCGATACGGAATAATATTGGCGAATTTTCCGCAATATAGCAATATATTATTCCCAAGTATACACCGGGATTCCTTTTTTAAGTTTAAAAAAACTTTTTAGCCAAGATTATATGAGAGAATATAAACCGCCCCAAACAAGCCAGAACAAGCGGCGTAGGGCTTCTCCTTTACCGGACGCAACAATGGTGCAGCGGGTGCAAGACTACCTGACAGACCCGGAACGCAAGCCCATTACTGCCGACGTGTATGTGGTTGCCCCCACGGCCAAGCCGGTTGACGTGGTGATACAAGACCTTTCCCCCCTTACGGAAGCCGTAAAGCAGGCCATACGCAATGGGCTGCCAGGCCTTTTCAGGCGCGAGGGCGAACCGGGCCGCGTGGTGCTGGTGAGCCAGATACGCGAAGCCATATCAACCGCCGTGGGCGAGTATGACCACGTTCTGGTTGCGCCGGTAAACATACGTGGCGCTCTACAATAGGGTTGGAAAACTAAAGCCATTAAACGCAAACGGGTTGGATTTTTACATCCAACCTGTTGTTTTTATTTGGTGGGCGGTGAGGGGCTTGAACCCCCGACACCCGGCGTGTAAAGCCGATGCTCTACCAACTGAGCTAACCGCCCGCGCTTTGTTAGGTAGAAGAAGGACGGCGGCGTGTCAATGCCGGGGCCGAAAATGGCCCGGCGCGGAAGACCGCCGAAACAATCCAGCACCCGCAAAAAAATCCGGCCCCCGCGCGTAGACGAGGGCCGGAAGCGTCAGTTCATGAGACGCCAAGGGGCCGCCGGGGGAGGCGAACCGCCTCCCCGCAACGGATTAAGAGTTCTTCAGATCTTCAATGAAGTCCTTAAGCTGCAGGAGCAGCTTCTGGCAGACGTCGGGATGATCCTTGGCCACGTTCTTGAGCTGGAAGGGGTCGCTCTTGCGGGCGTACAGTTCGTCCGATTCGGGCGTGATGTAGGCCGCGCCGGGCGTGCACGTCCACTTGGCCTCGCCGTCGAGCGTGGCTTCCTTCTGCTGGCGGCGCATTTCTTCGCTGGCCTTTTCCATGGATTCCTTGTCGAACAGGGAAGCCGACTGGCCGCCGGCCAGTTCCGCCAGGTTGGCGTTGACTTCCTTGCTGGCGTCCATGTGGAAGGCCATGGTGGCCTTGTCGTTCAGCGGCCAGTGCACGTAGCACCAGTCGTCGGTGTAAATGGCCCAGCCGGCCTTGAAGTAGCCGGCAATGGCGAAGTCGCGCACCTTTTTGACTTCGCCGCGGGCGAGCGGCAGCAGGCTTTTGCCCTGCATGTTGGGATGCACGCCGATGCCCAGCCAGTCGCACACGGTGGGCGCCACGTCGCAGGACTGCACAAAGGCGCCGATGCGCTGGCCGGCCGCGATGCCGGGGGCGCGCAGCAGCAGGGGGGTGTGGGCCAGTTCTTCGTAGGGCCAGGGGCGGATTTTGCGCATGATGCCGTGGCCGTGTTCGCCGTTGCCCATGGGCTCGCCGTGGTCGGACACCATCATGATCAGGGTGTTGTCTTCAAAGCCCAGACGGCGCACGGCGTCGAGGAAGATGCCGAAGTACGTGTCGCACAGGGTCACCAGTTCGGCGTACAGCATGCGCACGTGGTTGAGCTGGGGCTCGTCGTACACGCCCTTGACGTCGCCCATGAAGGGCAGGAAGTCGTGTTTGCCCTTGTAATCGGGGTCGTAGGGGCAGGGATCGCCCATGTAGACCGAGGGCGGGTTCCAGGGCTCGTGCGGGTCGAAGCTGTCCACCCACAGGAAGAACTGCTTGTTGCGATCCACCTGCTCAAGGTACTCGACGGCCTTGCGGATGGTGCGGGCCACATAGCGGTCTTCGGCGCTTTTCCAGTACTGCATCTGCTTGAGGTAGCTGGAAATTTCATGGAACTGCGCTTCAACGGCCACTTCGCCGAGCTGCTTGCGCGCGTTTTTCAGCACCTCGTCGTCCATGAAGTCCATCATGTCGTAGTGGATCAGGGGATCGCCGTCGTAGTAGGCGCTGTCCAGCTCATGGCCGTGGGTGAACCACACTTTGTCGAAGCCGCGGGTGTAGCCGAACTTGGGCTGGCGGTAGGGCGGCGCGTCAAAGATGATCGCGGTGTCGATGGGGCGGCCCCAGCACAGGTCGGCGATGGTGGTGTCTTCCATCGTCAGGGGCGACCAGCCGTTCACCGGCAGGGTGAAGCGGCCGGTGTGCATGGCGCGGCGGCAGGGCACCGTGGGCAGGCCCTCGGTGTAGCAGTTTTCAAACAGCACGCCTTCGCGGGCCAGACGGTCCATGTTGGGCGTTTTGATCCAGGTGTTGCCGTAGCAGCCAAGGTAGTTGAACTGCAGGCTGTCAAACATCACAACAATCGCATTTTTCGGCATGGTTATTCTCCATAATGTAGGTCGGTAGGGCGCGGAGGCGCTCTTTCGGGGCGAAACGTCCCGCAACGGAACTATTAAGCAATAAGCGTTCCAAGATGATAATAGCGTGAAATACATGGGTAATTATTTCAGGGTGGGGTTGGGTCGTTTCCGGCGTGGCGCGAAATTGTTGAGGTTTTGCCGCGGGCAAAAGCACCATTTATTTTTTGCTTGATGCTTTGATGCTTATCGGGCAGAATCGTCGCACCCGATCGGGAGGAAAACGCGCATGAACCCGGAACGCACCATCACCGTCTATAAAGAACTGCTGAATATTTTTTGGGAAAAAGAGCGGCCAGGCGATCACATATTTTCGATTCTTAACTTTATCAAGCAGCATATTCCGTTTCAACATGCTCTTTTTCAGACAATAAATAATGAAAACCATACGGTAACAAACTTTATCGAATATTCGTCGTCAAAAAAATCGCAAAATACATGGTCGTTGCATAATAAATACCAGCGTGACCACGATACCATTCTTGAAGTATATAACAGCGTGAACGATGGTTGCCATATTATAAATAACGTCAAAAATAATAAGGTATTATGGGATTATATCAGCAGCATCAATTACACGTCGCAATCCGCCATTTCCCTCCTGCTTTTTGCGGACAACGAATACAAAAAGCGCCACATGATGCTGCTTTTTGCGGACGCCCCCAACGCCTTCGCCCCGGAGCACGCGGAGCTTTTGCTGGCGCTGCGCGAGCCGCTCCAGCAGTTGACCCACGATTTTTACGTGGCCTCGCCCGACGCGCCGCTTTTTCTTTCGCCCGAAGGCCCCCTGCCGGTCACAACCGAGGGCCAGCTCCGCCGTTGCCCGGGCATGGCCGGCGTCATGCGCCATGTGGACGCGGCCGCGCCCACGGCCTGCATGGTGCTGATCCAGGGGCCCACCGGCGTGGGCAAGGAACTGGTGGCCGAAACCATCCACGCGTTGTCCCCGCGCTATGCGGGGCCGTTGATCAAGGTCAACTGCGGCGCGCTGCCCGAAACCCTGATGGACAGCGAGCTTTTTGGCTACGAAAAGGGCGCCTTTACCGGCGCGACCCAGGCCCGCAAGGGCTTTTTCGAGCGGGCGCACCAGGGCACCATTTACCTGGACGAAATCGGCGAGCTTTCCAAAAGCGCGCAGGCCCGCCTGCTGCGGGTGCTGGAAAGCAAGGAAATCCAGCGCCTGGGGGCGGAACGCACGCTCTCGCTCAACGTGCGGGTGATCGCGGCCACGCACCGCGATCTCTGGGACATGGTGCGCCGGGGCGAGTTTCGCGAAGACCTGTGCTACCGGCTGCATGTCTTTCCCATCCGCATCCCCCCGCTGGGCGAGCGCAAGGAAGACATCGCCGTGCTGGCGGACTACTTCCACCGCTCCGCCGTGCGCCAGTTTGAACTGCGCGATCCTCCCCGGCTTTCCGCCGCCAATATCGACGAGCTGTCGCGCCGGGAATGGCCCGGCAATGTCCGCCAGTTGCGGCACGCGGTCGAGCGCGCCCTGCTGCTCGGCGCGGCGGAACACGCCCCGGAGCTGCGCCTGGACAGCCTGGACGAGCTTGGCCCGCCGCGCCTGTCGGCGGGCAACGCGCCTCCGCCATCCGGCGAGAACGCCATGCTCGACGCCCTGCGCGCTTCGGGCGGCCGCATCCAGGGCGCGGGCGGCGCGGCGGAGCGCCTGGGCCTGCACCCGGCCACCCTGCGCTACCGCATGCGCAAGGCGGGCATTCCCCTGCCGCGCGCGCCGCGCTGACGGCCGCCATCCGCCTCATGCCCGGCGTTATCATCGCTCTCACGCTTCTTGACGCCACCCCTGAAAAAACCTACGTTTGAGATACGCTCGGGAGGAGTCCCCTCGAGAGCGTTTTCTCCTCCTCCTTGAGCGGCGTCATCACCGCGCTCCCTCCGCTGGGAGGCCGCATGTTCAAGGAGATGGTTATGTTGAAAAAATGGTGTCTCGCTTCCCTGGCCCTCGTCCTTTTGGGAACTCCTGCCAGCGCCGACGCGCTGGATCTCAACTTCCAGTCCATCTACCCCCAGGCCCAGACCCAGAACGCCGACTTCTTCATTCCCTGGGCCGAATCCTTTGCCGAAAAAACCAATAATGAGCTTGTCCTCCACTTCTTCGCCCTGGGATCGCTTGTGGAAGCCAGCGGCGTGCAGGACGCCCTGCGCTCCGGCGCGCTTGACCTCTGCGGTTTTTCGCCGGTGTCTTTTCCCAAGCTTTTTCCGCACGCCTACCTGTTTTCCATGCCCTTTGTGACCAAGAACGCCCGCCACGGCCAGGCCGTGCTGTGGGCGTTGTACGACCAGATTTCCGGGGTTAAAACGGAAATCGACGCCGCCGGCGAAATGCTGACCATGTGGGCCGGCGCCATGTACGCCTTTTCCTCCACCACGGTGCCCGTCACCAAGCCGGAAGACATCAAGGGCCGCCGCGTTTTGGTGATCGTTCCCGCCGACACCATCATGGTCGAGGCCCTGGGCGGCATTCCGGTCTATGTGCCCCCCGCCGACGCCTATGTGGGCCTGCAACGCGGCATGGGCGAAATCATCTACACCGCGCTGCCCATTTCCAAGGGCCTGCGCGTCATGGAACTGACCAAGCACGTCACCCCGCTGGCCTCCGCCACCCAGCCCATGGTGCTGGCCGTGAACCATACCGTGTGGAAGGAAGACCTGACCGACGCCCAGCGCGCGCTGATGAAGGAAACCACCGGCCGTGAAATGGCCCGGAAGCTGGGTGAACACCTCGACAAGGACGCCCAGGACATCCTGGCCATGTACGAGCAGGCCGGCGCCAAAATCGTCCGCCTGAGCGACGAGCAGCTGGCCGTGTTCAACGACGCCCTGAAGCCCCTGATCGAAAACTACTGGGTGCAGAGCGGCAAGGATGCCGGCCTGAAGGATCCCAAGCTCGCCATTGAGCGCGTCTACCAGATCGCCGCCTCCGTGCCCGCGCCCGAATAAGTTCCACCTCCTCCGGCCGCCCCGGCGCTTGTGAGCAGGGGTGGCCGCCCCATAACGCCGCTCTGTCTGGAAACCGCGGACAAAGCGGCGCTTCTCGTGCCAAAAAGCGCAATCAACCGTTGACGGCGTGAAAAGAAGCCCTTAGAGTCGCCTGACCCGCCCGTGCCTACCCTCTGTGCTTGGCCCGCCGCGGATCAACGTGAATGTAACCGGGCGTTCCGCCCCTCAACCGGATGCCGCAAGGCCCCTTTCCCAGGAGAAGATATGCTGAAAAAACTGTTTCTTGCCGCTTGCGCCCTGACCATCGCCCTTTCGGGCGCCCCCGCCAACGCGCTGGAGCTCAACTTCCAGTCCGTGTACCCCCAGACCCAGACCCAGAACGCCGACTTTTTCATCCCCTGGGCCAACTCCTTTGCCGAAAAAACCAATAAAGAGCTGGTTGTCCACTTCTTCGGCCTCGGCGCCCTGGTGGAATCCAGCGGCGTGCAGGACGCCCTGCGCTCCGGCGCGCTCGACCTCTGCGGCTTTTCGCCGGTGTCGTTCCCCAAGCTGTTCCCCAATACCTACCTGTTCTCCATGCCCTTCCTGACCAAGAACGCCCGCCACGGCCAGGCCGTGCTGTGGGCCTTGTATGATCAGGTTCCTGAAATCAAAAAGGAAATCGACGCCGCCGGCGAAATGCTGACCATGTGGAGCGGCGCCGTGTACGCCTTTTCCTCCACCACGGTGCCCGTCACCAAGCCCGAAGACATCAAGGGCCGCCGCGTCCTGGTGATCATCCCCGCCGACACGATCATGATCGAAGCCCTGGGCGGCATTCCGGTCTACGTGACCCCCGCCGACGCCTATGTGGGCCTGCAGCGCGGCATGGGCGAAATCATCTACACCGGCCTGCCCGTCTCCAAAGCCCTGCGCGTCATGGAACTGACCAAGTTCGTCACCCCGCTGGCCTCCGTCACGCAGCCGATGGCCGTGGCCGTCAACCACACCGTGTGGAAGGAAGACCTGACCGACGCCCAGCGCGCCCTGATGAAGGAAACCACCGGCCGCGAAATGGCCAGGAAGATTGGTGAAAGCCTTGACAAGGACGCCCAGGACATCCTCAACATGTATGTCCAGGCCGGCGCCAAGATCGTCACCCTGGACGACGCCCAGCGCGATGTCTTCGTCACCGCGCTCAAGCCCCTGATCGACGGCTACTGGGTGAAGAGCGGCCAGGATGCCGGCCTGAAGGATTCCAAGGCCGCCATTGAGCGCACCTACAAAATCGCCGCCTCCGTGCCCGCGCCCGAATAAATTCCATCTCCTGCGCCGTCCCCGCTTGTGCGCGGGGGCGGCCCCCCAGCCAACGCCGCTTTGCCCCAAAACGCCGGGCAAGGCGGCGTCTCTCGTGCCGAAAAGAGCAACCGCCCATTGACGGCGCGGCCGGAACACTTTAGAAAGTAGTCAATCTCACGCGGTGTAATTTTTGCGGGCATTCGCCCGCCGCGAATCGACGTGAACGTACCCTGGCGTCCAGTCCCTCAACCGGTTGCCGCAAGGCACCCCTTCCAAGGAGAAGGTATGCTGAAGAAACTGTTTCTCGCCGCCTGCGCCCTGACCATCACGCTTTCGAACACACCCGCCAATGCGCTGGAACTCAACTTCCAGTCCGTGTACCCCCAGACCCAGACCCAGAACACCGAATTTTTCATCCCCTGGGCCAACTCCTTTGCCGAAAAAACCAATAAAGAGCTGACCGTCCACTTCTTCGGCCTTGGCGCCCTGGTGGAAGCCTCCGGCGTGCAGGACGCCCTGCGTTCCGGCTCGCTCGACCTCTGCGGCTACTCGCCCTCGTCCTTCCCCAAGCTGTTCCCGTACACCTACCTGTTCAACATGCCCTTCATCACCAAGAACGCCCGTCACGGCCAGGCCGTGCTGTGGGCCATGTATGACCAGATCCCCGAAGTCAAAAAGGAAATCGACTCCGCCGGCGAAATGCTGACCATGTGGAGCGGCGCCATGTACGTCATTTCCTCCACCTCCGTGCCCGTCACCAAGCCTGAAGACATCAAGGGCCGCCGCGTCCTGGTCATCGTGGCCGCCGACAGCATCATGGTCGAAGCCCTGGGCGGCGTGCCGGTCTATGTGACCCCCGCCGACGCTTACGTGGGCCTGCAGCGCGGCATGGGCGAAATGATCTACACCGCCCTGCCCGTGTCCAAAGCCCTGCGCATCATGGAACTGACCAAGTACGTCACCCCGCTGCCCGCCGGCAGCGTGTCCATGGTCGTCGCCGTCAACCACACCGTGTGGAAGGAAGACCTGACCGACGCCCAGCGCGCCCTGTTCAAGGAAACCACCGGCCGCGAACTGGGCAAGAAGATCGGCGAAAGCCTCGACAAGGACGCCAAGGATATCCTCGGCATGTACACTCAGGCCGGCGCCAAGATCGTCACCCTGACCCCCGAGCAGATGAAGCTGTTCACCGACTCCCTGCAGTCCCTGGTGGAATCCTATTGGATGAAGAGCGCCAAGGACGCCGGCGTGAAGGATCCCAAGGCCGCCATCGAGCGCACCTACCAGATCTCCGCTTCCGTGCCCGCGCCGGAATAAACACCACACTTCACGGCCGTCTCCGCTCGCGCGGGGGCGGCCCCGTTTGGCAGGCCGCCAGCGCAAGCTCGCGGCCTGCCGTTTTTGGGGCGGCCGCGCCGCCAAAAAGCTTGCCCGCCCACTGGACGGCAACGAACATTAAGGGTATGGCTTTCCCTTCACATGGAGCAACAACACGGTATTCTGGTTCTGGACAAGCCGCGCGGCCTCAGCTCCGCGCAGTGCGTCGCGCGGATCAAGCGGCTCGGCCAAAAGAAAATCGGCCACGCGGGCACGCTGGATCCCATGGCCACGGGCGTTTTGCTGGTGCTTCTGGGCCACGCCACCAAGCTTTCCGGCTATTTGCTGGAAGGCGGCGAAAAGCGTTACGCCGGCACCCTGCGCCTGGGCCTTGCCACGGACACCTGGGACGCCGAAGGCGCCATCGTGAGCGAAGCCCCCTGTGATCATGTGACGGAAGCCGACGTGCGCCGCGATATCGCGGCCTGGACGGAAATCCGCGAACAGCCCGTGCCGCCCTATTCGGCGGCCAAGCACGAGGGCAAGCCGCTTTACAGGCTGGCCCGCGCTGGAAAAGATGTTCCGGCCAAAGTGAAGACGATACATATTTCGCACGCCGGGGTTCAATGGGTGAACCTGCCGGATGTGCGATTCCGGGTAACTTGCAGTTCCGGTTCCTACATACGGTCCCTGGCCCACAGCTTGGGGATGCGCTTGGGGTGCGGAGCCACGCTCACGGAACTGACCCGGGAATACAGCCACCCGTTTGGCCTGGATGTCGCCCACTGTCTGGACGACGTGCTTGCCGAACCGGAGAGGTTGCCGCAAAGGACGCTGCCCCTGGCCGCAGCCCTGCCCGGCTGGCCCGTGTTCGCCACGGACGCCCGGCAAGAGGCGGATCTGCGCAACGGCATCGCCCTGGCCCACGGCCCGGAGTTCGACGAATTCCGGCCTGGTTTGCGCGCCCTGTTTACGGACGCGCACGGCGACCCTCTGGCTCTGGCCGAAGCGCGCGACAACAGGAGCCCCTCCGGCCAGGGCCCACGCTGGGTCATCTTGCGGGGGCTGTTCACCCCACACCCTTGACGCTGATCGCTGATCAAGGACGGAGGATACCGCTGTGGTTATGGAAAGCGCCCAAAAACAGGCCGTTATCGCCGCACACGCCAAACACGAAGGCGACACCGGCTCCCCCGAAGTGCAGATTGCGCTGCTCACCGCGCGCATCGACGGCCTGTCCGATCACTTCAAAACCCACAAAAAGGACTTCCACTCGCGCACCGGCCTGCTCAAGCTCGTCGGCCAGCGCCGGAAGCTGCTGAACTACCTCAAGCAGACCGACGTGCAGCGCTACCGCGCGCTCATCGAAAAACTCGGCCTGCGCAAGTAGCCAAACGAGCACGGCGGAAAGCGACACTTTCCGCCGTGCCCACATTTTCCGCAAGCCGCGGGCTTGCGAAAAAGCGCCGCAAGGCGCGTCCCCAGTCCCGCCGGAAACCCCGGCGGCCATCATTTAGCGTGAAGGAGGATCCGCGAACAGCGCCGAAGCTCGGCTTTTTTCGCGGAGTCTCCTTCAAGGGAGAACCCATGAGTGAACTTTTGAAAGGCACGCGCGTCACAGCGCTTGTGGACGGCAAGGAAATCGTGCTGGAAACCGGCCGCGTGGCGCGCCAGGCCCACGGCGCGGTGTGGATGCAGTGCGGCGGCACGGTGGCCCTGGTCACGGTGTGCGAGCAGCCGCTGGAAAACCCCAAGGACTTCTTCCCCCTCACCGTGGAATACGGCGAGCGGATGTACGCCTCGGGCCGCATCCCCGGCAACTTCTTCCGCCGCGAAATCGGCCGCCCCAGCGACCACGAAACCCTGATCTCGCGCCTCATCGACCGCCCCATCCGCCCGCTCTTCCCCAAGGGCTACGGCAACGAAGTCCAGCTTCTGGCCAGCGTGATCTCGGCGGATGAAGACAATATGCCCGACGTGCTGTGCATCACCGGCGCCTCGGCCGCGCTTTCGCTCTCGCAAATTCCCTTTGCCGGCCCCATCGCCGGCGCCCGCCTCGGCCGCGTGGACGGCCGCTTTGTGCTCAACCCCACGCGCAAGGAGCAGGAGCGCAGCGAGATTAACCTCGTCTTCGCCGCCTCGCGCGACGCCGTGGTCATGGTGGAAGGCGAGGCCCAGTTCGCGCCCGAAACGCTGATTATCGAAGCGCTGGAATGGGGCCACAAGGCCATCCAGCCGCTGATCGACGCCCAGGCCGAACTGATCCGCCTGGCCGGCAAGGCCAAAAACGCCTTCAGCCCCAAGGAGGACGACCCCGTCCTCGCCGCCCACGTGGAAAAGCTGGCCCTGGACGCCGGCATGGAGCAGGCCCTGCGCACGGTGGACAAGCTGGAGCGCAAGGAAGCCCGCAAAAACGTCAAGACCAAGGTCAAGGCCCTGCTGGCCGAAGACCCCGCCTACGCCGACAACAGCGCCGCGCTGGCCGAAGTGGGCGTCATCCTTGAGCATCTGGAAAAACGCCTCGTGCGCCAGCGCATCCTCAAGGAAGGCACCCGTATCGACATGCGCGACACCAAGTCCGTGCGCCCCATCGAAATCGAAACCGACGTGCTGCCCCGCGCTCACGGCTCCGTGCTGTTCGCGCGCGGCGAAACCAAGGCCCTGGCCATCACCACGCTCGGCAGCTCCACGGACGAACAGCGCATCGACTCCCTGGTGGGCGACGACAACAAGCGCTTCATGCTGCACTACAACTTCCCGCCCTATTCCGTGGGCGAAGTGAAGTCCGTGCGCGTTTCGCGCCGCGAAATCGGCCACGGCGCGCTGGCGGAAAAGGCGCTCAAGCCCATCCTGCCCCCGCAGGAAACCTTCCCCTACACCATCCGCGTGGTGTCCGAAACGCTGGAATCCAACGGCTCGTCCTCCATGGCCGCCGTGTGCGGCGGCTGCCTCTCGCTGATGAGCGCGGGCGTGCCCATCTCCGCCCCGGTGGCGGGCGTGGCCATGGGCCTGATCCGCGAAGAAGGCGAATACCTGGTGCTGACCGACATCCTCGGCGACGAGGACGCCCTCGGCGATATGGACTTCAAGATCGCCGGCACGGCCGACGGCGTCACCGCCGTCCAGATGGACATCAAGATCAACGGCCTGCCCACCGACATCATGGCCCGCGCCATGCAACAGGCCAAAGAAGCGCGCCTGCACATCCTCGGCCTCATGGCCAAGGCCATCCCCGCCCCGCGCACCGAGCTTTCCGCCCACGCGCCGCAGCATGAGGAAGTGTACGTCAACCCCGACATCATCCGCATGATCATCGGCCCCGGCGGCAAGAACATCAAGGCCATCACCGCGGCCACGGGCGCGTCCGTGGACATCGAAGACTCCGGCCGCGTGTCCATTTTCGCCCCCAACGGCGAAGCCATGGCCCGCGCCAAAGAAATGGTGCAGTACTACGACCAGCGCGCCGACCTCGGCAAGAACTACAACGCCAAGGTGCGCCGCATCCTCGAAATCGGCGCGATCGTCGAAATCCTGCCCAACCTCGAAGCCCTCGTCCACATCTCCCAGCTCGATACCAACCGCGTGGAAAAGACCGAAGACATCGCCCGCCTGGGCGAAGACATGATGGTCAAGGTCATCGAAATCAACGGCGACCGCATCCGCGCCAGCCGCAAGGCCGTGCTGCTGGAGGCCCAGGGCATCGAATGGAAGCCCGAAGACACCGCCCGCCCCCCGCGTGAACGCGGCGACCGCGACCGTGGCGACAGGGGCGGCCGCGATCGTGATCGCGGCGGCCGCAGAGAGCGCAGAGACTAAGGCAAATACCGGGGGCGCCGCCCCCGGCCCCGCAAGGGGGCACGGCCCCCTTGACCCCATACGCGCCGGAGCGGGAAACCGCTCCGGCGTTGCTGTTTGGCGCGGGCTGGCCGTTTTGCCGGGCAAAAAAAAATGCCCGCCGGGCATGCGCGCGGCGGGCGATCTTTTTGAGGGCGAAGCCTTTGGCTCCGCCCTCATGGATTTTAAAAGCGATTAAAGCAGGGAAGCCGGGTCGGTGTAGGCCATGCCCACGGCGTCGGACACGGCCTTGTAGGTGACCTTGCCGTTGACGACGTTGAGGCCGTACATGAGTTCGGCGTTTTCCTTGCAGGCCTTTTTCCAGCCCTTGTCGGCCAGTTGCAGGGCGTAGGGCAGGGTGGCGTTGGTCAGGGCCATGGTCGAGGTCTTGGGCACGGCGCCGGGCATGTTGGTCACGCAGTAGTGCACAATGCCCTGCTCGACGAAGATGGGATCCTGGTGCGTGGTGGGGCGCGAGCTTTCGATGCAGCCGCCCTGGTCAATGGCCACGTCCACAAGGACGGTGCCGGGCTTCATAAGCGGGAGCATGTCGCGGGTGATCAGGTGCGGGGCCTTGGCGCCGGGCACCAGCACCGCGCCGATGATCAGGTCGGCTTCCTGCACCAGGCGGCGCACGGTGGCCGGGGTGGACATGACCGGGAAGCAGTTGGCGGGCATGATTTCGCTGAGATAGCGCATACGGTCGATGCTCTTTTCCAGCACGTACACTTTGGCGCCCATGCCGCAGGCGATGGTGGCCGCGTTGGTGCCCACAATGCCGCCGCCCATGACGAGGACGGTGGCGGGCTCCACGCCGGTCACGCCGCCCAGCAGCACGCCGGCGCCGCCAAAGGCCATTTCAAGGTATTTGGCGCCCTGCTGCACGGAAAGGCGGCCCGCCACTTCGCTCATGGGGGTGAGCAGGGGCAGGGAGCCGTCTTTGCGCTGCACGGTTTCATAGGCGATGGCCACGGAGCCGGACTCCACCAGGGCCTTGGTCAGCTCGGGCTCGGGCGCGAGGTGCAGGTAGGTGAACACAATCTGATCCTTGCGGATGAGCTTGTATTCGGACGGCATGGGCTCTTTGACGTGCATGACCATGTCGGACTGGGCGAACACTTCGGCCGGAGTGGCCAGGATGGTCGCGCCGGCGGCGATGTAGGCGTCGTCGGCAAAACCGCTTTTAAGACCGGCGTTTTTTTCCACAAAGACCGTATGGCCGTGGGCGCGCATGTTGTCCACACCGGCGGGCGTCATGCTGACGCGGTTTTCCTGCGGTTTGATTTCCTTGAGTATGCCGACTTTCATTTCCTTCCTCCTGCGCGTGGCGCATGGGTTAAAAGAGTAAAGAACCTACCGCTGCAACGCAGTATTGCAGAATGTGTCAAGATTCACAAGGTACTCATGGAACGAAATTTCTTTTGCATCCGCACGAACCGCATAGCCGTGCAAACCGGCGTTCCTGCGTCCTTGCGCGCACCTTGACTGCGCATTCAATCATCATACACCTTCCCCCAACAGAGGCAAGGGGCCGGACTTCCGCGCCGCGCAAAATTTTCTTTTTGCTTGCGGCCCTTTGCCCGAAGTCAAAGCCTTGCCCTGTGGAGAGTCATTGTCCGTCCTGCGCCAGCCTTTGGGTTTCGCGGAACTTCGCTCAAGGCAAAGCGCCGCTGCCCGCCTGGCAACAGCCCATGCAGCCTTTGTGTCCAGCAGTGAACGGAGTGCAGTCAGTTAATGGCGTCGCATGTCGAGCCGCTTCGGCGAGCATGCGGCCGGACGACGGGGCCTGCCCAACGAGAGGGGTTGAGGGAAGTGGGGTGCTCCGGGGGGAGGTGGAGGAGGGGGGCTAGGAGGGGAGAAACCGCAGGTTTCGCCCATAACAGGCCCCCTCCTCCCCGCCGGAGGCGCAGGAAATAGCATTATTAAAAAGCCCATCGGCG
>JAVBMS010000007.1:0-64221 GCA_031552135.1 Mailhella sp. | reverse complement strand
TAATCCTTCCAGTTCCACCACTTCAGCTTCGCCGGATCGCTGATCGTCCCTTCGGCAAAGGCCACGGCCAGCCGGTAGGTGTAGAGCACGCAGCGGTCAAGCGAGCCGCCGTTAAGCTCTTTCTCGCGCTCGTACATGGCTTCGGGATTCTGGCCGCGCAGCGAGGCCACGTTGGGGTAGCCCAGCGCGATCAGATGCTGCTCCATGTTTTTGCCGATGCCGGGAATGGTTTGCAAATCCGTTTTCATGCCGGTTCTCCTGTTTTGGCCGTCGTGCGCGCAAAAAGCACGCCGCGGGCCGAAAGCTCGGCCCGCACCAGGCCGGGAAACTGAAAGCGCTTGTTGTGGCGCCTGGCGCAAAACGCCTCCTCAAGCGCAAAAAGTGTGGACGAACGCGGAAAGGCGCCCAGCGAGCGCGCCGCGTCCGCGTAAGCCCGCAGCCGGGCCGCCGGGTGCAGGGCCGCCAGATCCTCGTGCGCCAAAAGTACCGTGCCGTTTTCTTCCCGCGCGATGCGGCGCCCGGCCCAATAGGCCTCGTCCAGGCGCGCGTTGCGCCAGATATGCCGGAAAACGTCGGCCAGTGCGGGGTTTTCGGCCTTCAGCAACGGCAGGACGTCGTGGCGGATGCGGTTACGCCGGAACGCGCGGCCGCTGTTGGAGGCGTCTTCGCGCCAGGGCAGGCCGTGCCGTCGCAAAAAATCCAGCAAATCGTCCTTGTCCGTGAGCAGCAGCGGCCGCAAAAGGCCGTCTTCCGTCACGCCGCGCATGCCGCCAAGCGCCGGCCAGGCCGCGCCCCGAACAAGGCGCAGCAGCACGTCTTCGGCCAGATCGCCGGCCTGGTGCGCCGTAACGATAAAATCCGCGCCCGCCTCGGCCCGCGCGCGCCGCAAAAAATCGTAGCGGGCCGCCCTGCCCGCTTCCTCAAGGCCCATGCCGGACGCGCTGGCCAGCCCGGCCACGTCGGCCCGGCCGGCCACAAAGGAAATGCCGAGGCGCTCGCACATGTCGCGGGCGCACAGGGCGTCCTCCCCGCTTTCCGGCCGCAGGCCGTGGTCAAGGTGCGCCGCCGTCAGCGTCAGGCGCAGGCGGGAGCGCAGCGCGGCCAGCAGCGCCAGCAGCGCGGTGGAATCCGCCCCGCCGGAATACGCGACAAGCAGCGACGCCCCGCGCCAATCCACGCCCAAATCGCCGCGCACGAAGCGATCCACGGCCAGGGCCAGGCGCGCCCCCTTGCGGTCGAGCGTGGCGAGATCGAACGTCACGAGCTTTTGCCGTACTGTTTGCGCCATTCGTCCAAAAAGAGCAGAGCGCTTTCCAAATCGCCCAGCACGCCGCTTTCCTGCCGCAGGCGCGTGATAACGTCCGCAAAGGCGGCCTGGGCGGGCAATTCCAGCCGGGTCAGCAATGCGGCTATCTCCGCGCGCATTTCATCCGGCAGCCCGTCGGGCAATTCGGCCCGGAGGTCGCGCTCCTTCGGCCAGCCGGGCCGCCGCTCGCGCACAAAGTCGAGCAGCGCGGCCATGCGGCGTTCGTAGGTATGTTCGGCCAGAACCCGCGCGCGGGCGCGTCCGGCCATGGCGCGCCGTTCGTCCGGGTGCGCCAGGTAGTAGTCCAGGGCGCGCTCCATGCCCTCGGCGTCGGAAAACACGGCCAGCTCGGCCTCGTCCATGGCCTGGCCTGGGGCGAAGTTGGCGGCCGGGCCGTTGAAAACGCGGAACAGTTCCGGCAGCAGGGAGCGCTCGTCCACAAGCTGGAACGCGCCCATGGCCGCCAGCTCGAACGTGCGCGGGTTGACAAAATCGCCGCCCGAAACAAGCGCGTCGGCCTTGATGCTGGAATGCAGGTTTAAATTGACGCGCGTGGCGTTGTAAATTTTGACGGACTCTTCCGGCTCAATACGCTGCCCGCCCTCTTGCAGGCAGGGGGCCAGCATGGTTTCGCCCTCCCAGTCCGAGCCCCATAGTTTGAAGCCGCGCGTGACCAGCGGCCGGAAAGCCAGGCGGCGATTGGGGTAGCCCGCGCCGAGAAACGCCACGTCCGCGCCGTAGCGGACTTTTTCCGCCGGGCTCATGTCCCTGTCCGGATCCAGCGGCCGGTGGAAGGACGGCAGCGCCGCCAGGGGCAGATAGGCCGCGTTGGCAACGCCGGCTTCCGCCAGCAGGTTCAAAAACGGCTCCTTCTGGATCACAAAGAAAAAGTCGTACAGCGGCGCGAAGGCCCGCCAATAGGTGAACAGCCTGTAGTCCTCCACAAACCACATGGCCGTGGGCACGCCGTCCTTGCGCAGACGGTGCAGCGTCTGGCGGTTGAGCGGAGCCTGGGCCAGCGCCAGCACCAGATCCGGGGCGAAGCTCTCGGCCTTGGCGTAGACCGCCTGCGACAGCATGTTGAGAAAGGCGGACTCCATCTGCTCCAGCCGCTCGCCCGTCACGCGCAGCCCGCGCAGGGCCACGTGCGCGCCGTGAAAGGCCGGGGCGTCGAACACGTCCACCAGATGGCCCATGTCGCGCAGGGCAGCGGCGCAGTAGCGCCCGATAGGCAGGGAGCCGCCGTACAGCGGCAGGACGACGAGTATGCGGAGCGGCTTGTTCATGGCTTTATCCGGTTGTGCGTTAGGGCAAAGCGTGGGGCAGCATCCAGTCCGCCTCCTGATAAAACGCGGTTGCGCCGCCGGGCGCGAGGGAGCGTTCGCCCCTGTATTCCGCCAGCAATGCGCGCAAGGAAGCCCTGCGTCCGGCATGGGCGTCCTGCCCGGCCGAAGATTCCGAAACGGCGTTCCACACCAGCCCGAACGCGTCGAAGGAGGATTCCAGAAGCGCCAGCCCTTCCAGCGGCCTTTTGGCCGGACGGCCCTGCATACGGGCCAGCGTGGCGGGCGCGGCGTAGGCTTCCCGACAAAACGCGCCGCGCGGGCACGGGACGGATTCCGTACAGGGCGCGCAGTCCGGGGCCGCCTGCCAGACGCGGTGCCCCAGGCCGTAGGGGCCGGTTTCAAACGCCCAGGCCGACGAGCAGTACAGCCCTTCCACCGGAACCCCGAGGTGCGCGGCCAGGTGCGCGGTGCCCGTGTCCGGCGAGAGCAGGCAGTCGAGGCCGGTCAGGGCGTCGGCCAGGCCCGGCCAGTCGGTCTTGCCCGCCAGATTGACGCAGCGCCCGGCCATCTGCGCGGGCAGGCGCGCCATAAGCGCGCGGCCGGCGGCTTCCTCGGCCGCGTTGCCCAAAAGAAAAACGCGGGGGCCGCCCAGGCGGTCGAACACCGCGCGCACAACAGGCGCAAGCGTTTCCGGCGGCAGCGAACGCCTTGCGTTTTGCCCCGAAAGCACCACGCCCAGCCCCTTGCCGCCGGGCCGGGCCACGGGGTTGACGCGCCCGGGCGCGATCAGTTCCGGCGCCAGCGCGGCCCAAAAATCCGCGATATGCAGGGGCGAGGCCGCGCGATCCTCCATCCAGCGGAAGGCCAGCCGCATCCAGTTGGAGCGCAGGGGCTGGCCGCAGGCCACGGGGTAGCCGCGCACTATGTCCGGATCAAACAGCGGGGCGATGGCCCGGCTGAGCCCGGCGTGGTTGATGATGTACACGGCGTCGAAACGCTCGGCGCGCAGGGCGGCGAATGTTTGACGCCCCCGGATCAGCACGTCCGCGGCCGAAGCGCCGTGCGCCGGCAGGCCGTGGACAACAAGGCCGGGATACACCAGCCGCGCCAGCGGGGCGAGCGAGGCGTCCACGCAAAGCTGCGTTTCCCCGCTTTGTTGCAGGGAAAGCGCAAGCCGCCGGGTTTGCACGATGTCCCCAAAGCGGGCCAGTTGGACGACAAGCTGTTTAAGCATGGCAATGCAATAGCGCGAAGCGCGCCTTCTGGCAACGCGCGCCCGCCTTTCCTCTTGACGCTGGCCCGGCGCAAGGCTAGCTCTTGATAGCAAACAAGGAGATCCGGCATGGCAGACACGGCATCCAGCAAACGAGTCATTTGCATCACGGGCGCGACGTCCGGCATCGGCAAGGCCACGGCCGAACGCTTCGCCAGGGACGGCTGGAACGTGATCGCCACCGGC
This sequence comes from Mailhella sp., assembly GCA_031552135.1. Taxonomy (GTDB): domain Bacteria; phylum Desulfobacterota; class Desulfovibrionia; order Desulfovibrionales; family Desulfovibrionaceae; genus Mailhella. Next base: position 60,170 of record JAVBMS010000007.1, on the reverse strand, counting down.
CGGCGGCGCGAACGCCTGGACGATCTGGCCGCCGCCCTCGGCCCCTGCTGCCTGCCGCTTGTTCTGGACGTGACGGACAGGGACGCCGTGGCCCGCGCTTTTGCTGATCTGCCCGGCGCTTTTCAGCCCGTGGACGTGCTGGTGAACAACGCCGGCCTGGGCTTGGGCCTGGAGCGCGTTACCAGCGCTTCGGACGCTTTGGTAGACGACTGGGAAACCATGATCGACGTCAACATCAAGGGGCTTTTGTACTGCACCAGGGCGTTCGCGGCGGGCATGGCGGCGCGCGGGAGCGGGCACATCGTCAATATCGGCTCCATCAGCGCCTACACCGCCTACGTGGGCGGCAACGTCTACGGCGGCACCAAAGCCTTTGTGGGCCAGTTTTCGCGCAATTTGCGCACCGATCTGCACGGCACGGGCGTGCGCGTGACCAATATCGAGCCCGGCCTTTTGGAAACGGAATTTTCCGTGGTGCGCTTCCGGGGCGACAAGGACGCCGCCGACGCGCTTTACCGGGGCGCGGAACCGCTGGTGGCCGAAGACATTGCCGACATCATCGCCTACGTGGTCAACGCGCCGAAGCACGTCAACATCGGCCGCGTCCAGGTGACGCCCACATGCCAGTCCGAAACCGGCATGCTGGTGCACAAGGGCTAGGCCATGCGGCGCTACCCGCTTTTGCTCGACCTGCGCGGCCTGCGCTGCCTGGTGGTGGGCGCCGGAGCCGTGGGCGGCCGCAAAATAACCGCGCTGCTGGCCTGCGAGCCTTGCGGCGTCACGGTGATCGACCCCGCGCCCGATCCCTCCGCCCTCTGGAGGGAGCACCCCGCCGTGCGCCTGCTGCAACGATCTTTTCAGCCCGATGACGTGCGCGGGCACACGCTTGTTTTTGCGGCCACGCCCGTGCGCGAGGTGAACCGGCTGGTGGCGGAAAGCTGCCGCGCGGCGGGCATCCTCTGCAACGTGGCCGACGCGCCGGAAGAAAGCGGCTTTTTTGTGCCCGCCACGGTGGAGCGCGAAGGCGTCACGCTGACGGTGTCCACCGCCGGAGCCAGCCCCGCCCTGGCCAAAGCCATTAAAGAAGACCTTGAACTGTGGCTCGGGCAACGCTATGCTGGCCTGGCCCGCCTGCTGGAAGCGTTGCGCGGGCCCGTGCTGGCGCTCGGCCTCGGCAGCGGGCGCAATGCGGAGATTTTTCGGGCGCTGTGTGGCCAGCCGCTGCGGGATCGGCTTGTTGGGGCGATCCTCGCCCGCGACGCGGCCAAACTTCGCGCCCTGCTGCGCGGCCCGCTGCCGCCCGCCCTGTACCCGTGGCTCGACTCCCCTCTAAAGTCATGGCTTGAGGAAACGCCGCATGAGCTGGATTGACGTATTTACCCTGATCTGCCTCCTTTTGTACGCCGTGGGCACCATCATGGCGCTGGCCGGGCTTTTGGGCCGCAATTTCCGCTTCAAGCGCTGCGCCTTTATCCTGACGCTGGCCGCCTTTGCCCTGCATACGCTGCTGCTGGCCACCGACCTCGCCTCCGCCCCCTCCACGCGCGGCGGCTTTTTGCCGGTGCTGGCCTGGAGCCTGGTGGCCGTCGGCCTGCTCATGTGGTGGCGGCTGCGCCTTGCGCTGCTGCTCTTTTTGTCCGCGCCCGCCGCCATGATCATCCTGCTGACGGCGCTGCTGTTGCGCCACCCGGATCCCGCCCTGCCCCAAATGCTGAACGGGCCTATCTTCTTTTTGCACCTTGGCTCCATTTTTGTGGGCATCGGTATGATGGGCGTGGCGGCCGGGGCTGGCTGCTTCTTTTTGTGGCAGGAGCGCTCGATCAAGGCCAAAGCGCCGATTGCGGGCTTCCGCCAGGATTTGCCGTCGCTGGCCGCCCTTGACCGGGTCAACGCCCTGGCCACGCTGGTCGGCTTTCCGTTTTACAGCCTGGGCGTGCTGTGCGGCTTCGCCTGGGCGCATGTGGCCTGGGGCTCCCTGTTTTCGGGCGACCCCAAGGAAGTCATGTCGCTGCTTATCTGGGTGGGCTACGGCGTGCTGTTCCGGCAGCGTCAGGCCCAGGGCTGGCGCGGGCGCAAACCGGCGGCCCTGGCCATAGCGCTGTTCGCGGCCTCGCTGTTTTCGCTGCTTGTGGTCAACACGCTCTTTCCCACCCATCACAGTTTTGGAGCGTAGCGGCCCATGAAGCGCGACATCCATCTGCTCGGCCTTAATCACCGCACGGCCTCCGTGGAAATCCGCGAGCGTTTCGCCCTGACCGAGCGCTGTTCGCCGGAGACCTGGCTTTTGCCGCAAAGCGGAGCCATTGCCGAATCGCTGATCCTCTCCACCTGCAACCGGGTGGAGCTGACGCTGGTGGGCGGCCCGGACGCCCCGGAAGAAGCCATCGAGCGCTGGTGCCAGGCGCGCGGACGGCGGCCGGACGAGCTGCGCCCCTATATTTACTGTCATCACGGCGAAGACGCCATCCGCCACATGTTCTCGGTGGCGTCGAGCCTTGATTCGCTGGTGCTGGGCGAGCCGCAGATTTTGGGCCAGCTGAAGGCGGCCTACCGCGCCGCCGTGGCCGCGAAAACCACCGGAACCATCCTCAGCAAGCTGATGCACAAGTCGTTTTCGGTGGCCAAGCGCGTGCGCACCGAAACCGCCGTGGCCTCCAGCGCGGTGTCCGTCAGCTACGCCGCGGTGGAACTGGCCAAACGCATTTTTGACGACATGGGCACGCACGAAGCCATGCTGATCGGCGCGGGCGAAATGGCCGAACTGGCCGCCATGCACCTTTTGCAGGCCGGCATACGGCGCATCCGCGTGGCCAACCGCACGGCGGCGCGCGCCGAAGAGCTGGCCGAGCGCATCGGCGCCGACGTGGTGCCCTTTGAGCGCTTTTTTGAGCATCTGGCCGAAACCGACATCGTCATCAGCTCCACCGGCTCGCCCGACCCCATCCTCTGCGCCAAAGACATGCGCGAAGCCATGCGCCGCCGCAAACAGCGGCCCATGTTCCTGATCGACATCGCCATGCCGCGCGACATCGATCCCGAAGTCAACACCCTGGACAATGTCTACCTCTACGACATCGACGACCTTAAAGAAGTGGTTGAAGAAAATCAGGCCCAGCGCCGGGGCGAAGCCCAGAAGGCCCGGGCCATTGTTGTGGAAGAAACCGGGGCGTTTCTGGACTGGACGCGCTCGCTGGAACTTCAGCCCACCATTGTGGATCTGGTGCGCCGGGGCGAGGACATCATGCAGGAAGAGCTGGCCCTTACCTGCCGCCGCCTGGCCGCCCAGGGGACGCTGACCGAAGACGCGCGCGACGCGCTGCGCGTGATGGCGGATTCGCTGATCCGCCGCTTCAACCACGAGCCCATCATGTTTTTGCGCAGCGGGCTGGAAGACGGGGAAACCAACCACCACCTCACCCACATTGCCATGGTGCGGGAAATTTTTCAGCTCGACGCTTCCGGCGCTTCCAAATTCCCCGACGAAGACTGATCGCACCTTACAGCCCAAAGGACGGTCATGGCCCACCACCACAACAATTCCGCCTACGGCCGCCTTGCGGAGCGCCTGAATCGCTTCCCCCAGGGCGCGCCCGCCACGCCCCTGCTCTTCGACATTTTGCGCATGCTCTTTTCCGAGGCGGAAGCGGGCCTGATTTCCCAACTGCCCATTAAACCTTTCACGGCCGAAGCGGCCGCCCGCATCTGGAAGCGGCCGCTTGCCGAAACAAGGCGTACGCTGGACAATCTGGCCGGCCGCGCCCTGCTGCTTGACATGGAGCAGCGCGGCGAGCAGGTCTATTGCCTGCCGCCGCCCATGGCGGGCTTTTTTGAGTTCGCCTTCATGCGCGTGCGCGACGACATTGACCAAAAGGCCCTGGCCGAGCTTTTCCACCAGTACATCCACGTGGAAGACGATTTTATGCGCGACCTGTTTGTGCAGGGCGAAACCGGCATCGGCCGCGTCTTCGCGCAGGAGGCCGCGCTCCAGACGCTGGACGAGGCCGCGCGGCTTGAGGTGCTGGACTCCGATCGCGTTGACAGCGTTATTGACAGCTCGCCCGCGATCGGCGTCAGCATGTGCTACTGCCGCCACAAAAAAGCGCATCTCGGCACGCAGTGCGGCGCGCCCATGGACATCTGCCTGACGTTTCAGTCCGCCGCGCATTCGCTGATCAAGCACGGGCACGCCCGCGCCATCGACAAGGCCGAATGCCGCGACCTCATCCAGCAGGCCTGCGAACACGGCCTGGTACAGTTTGGCGAAAACCAGCGCGAGGGCGTCAACTTCATCTGCAACTGCTGCGGCTGCTGCTGCGACGCGCTGGCGGCGGTCAAACGCTTCGGCATTGTCCAGACCATCCATTCCTCGTTCATCATCCAGCGCGACGACAGCCTCTGCAACGGCTGCGGACGCTGCGCCCGCGCCTGCCCGGTGCAGGCCCTGCACGGGGCGGAAACTCCCGGCGCGCTCCCCGGCCTCAACCTTGATATCTGCCTCGGCTGCGGCGTATGCGTGCGGCGCTGCCCCACAGCCGCCCTGCGCCTTGTTCCCCGGCCGGGCCGCACCATCACCCCGCTCAACACCGCGCACCGCCTGGTGCTGATGGCCACCGAACGCGGCACGCTGCAAAACCTCATCTTCGACAACCAGGTGCTTGCCAGCCACCGGCTGGCCGCGGGCATCGTCGGCGCCATCCTCAAACTGCCGCCGCTCAAGCGCCAACTGGCCCAGAAACAGCTCAAATCCCGCTACGTGGAAAAACTGCTGGCCGACGCCTGATCCGCCACATGCAAAACGGCCTCCCACCCGTAAAGGAGCGGAAGGCCGCAGAGAGTGAACGCGCAAAACGTTTAAAGGTTATTGCCCGCCAATACGTTGTTCACGCGCTCCAGAAACGCATCGCCGTCCTTGACGCCCAGTTCCTTCACGCGGGCCAGGGCCATGGGAATGGTCTTGGCGTTGGCTTCGTGCCACAGCTTCATTTCTTCCGGCGTGGGCGTGTAAACCTTGACGCCCGCATCGGCAAAAATCTTCAGGCAGTTATCATAGTCGTCGTTCCAGCTTTTGAGCAGATGGACGTTGAAATATTCGTCGGCCGTCTCCATGAAGATTTTGCGCTGGTTGTCGCTCATGGCGGCCAGCACGTCCTTGTTGATCAAATGCGGAATGAGGTTGGTGTTGGGGAAGCCGATGATGGTCATGTCCTTGGCCACCTCAAAAATCTTGCTGCCCTTGTGCCAGGAAATGCCGGACATATAGACTTCGCCCATGCCGCGTTGCAGGCCGATGTACACGTCGCCGAGCGAGACCATGACCGGGATGGCGCCCCAGGCTTCGGCCAGCAGGGCCTGGTTGGGGGCCGTGACCAGCATGCGCTTGCCCTTGAGGTCGGCCGGCGTGCGGATGGGGCCGCCCACCGAGGCCAGCGTCTGCGGCATGTAGCTGGTGTAGCCGAAGGGCACGCCGTAGCGATCAAATTCCTTTTTGATTTCCGGCATGGAATACAAAAGCGGGCCCACCTTGGCCGTGCCCTCAATGCTGGTGCAGATGTCGGGGATCATGCCGATCAGGTAGGTGTACGGCGTCTCCTTGGGATGAACCAGGACGGACATGCCCATATCCAGGTTGCCGGCCTTGACGGAATCGGCTTCCTCGTTGGGCGGAACCAGCGTGCCCACGCCGAACAGATTGACCTGGAGCGAACCGCCGCTGCGTTTGCCGATTTCTTTGGCAAACGGCGCAAACACTTCCTGCATCTGCGTTTGGGCGGGGTTGTACATGGTTTGGTAGGAAAGTTCGAGTTTTTCTTCCGCCAGGGCGGGCGTTCCTAAAGAAGCCGCCAATACGGCGGCCGCCGCCGTCAGGAGCACAGATCCTTTCTTCATGCTCTTTTCTCCCCAATCTTAGAGGTGAGGCGCGGGCAACGCGCCGTGGGCAAGGCCGGGCGGAAAACCGCCTGGCCCGCGCATCAGGAATCCGCCATGGCCACGATGAAATTCTTCAGCTGGTTGAGCAGTTGCTGCGCGATTTCCGGATATTCCGCGATCAGGTTTTGCAACTGGAAGGGATCGCTCTTGCGGTCGTAGAGCTCGTCACCTTCCGGCGTGATGTAGGCCGCGCCGGGCGTGCAGGTCCATTGGGCCTCGCCGTCCAGGGTTACGCTTGCGCGGTGCTTTTTCAATTCTTCGCTGGCGGCCGCCAGAGGGTCCACAGAAAAATCGAAATCCGGCACGCTGCCCAGGCCGGTCTGGGCGCCCACGCTCTGCACCGCGGTTTCCATGTTTTTGTTGCAGTCCGAGTGCCAGGCGGCGGTGTCCTTTTCCTTCAGCGGCCAGTGCACATACGACCAGTCTTCCGTGTAAATGGCCCACCCGGCGTTGTAGTAGCCGGAAACGGCGAAGTTGCGCAGCCTGGCGACTTCTCCGCGCACCAGGGGCAGCAGGCTTTTGCCCTGCATGGAAGGATGCACGCCGATGCCCAGCCAGTCGCAGATGGTGGGGGCCACGTCCACGCTCTGCACAAAGGCGCTGATACGCTGGCCCGCCGCCACGCCCGGCGCGCGCAGCAGCATGGGCGCGTGCACCAGTTCCTCGTAGGGCCAGGGCCGCACCTTGCGCATGATGCCGTGGCCGTGTTCGCCAAAGCCCAGGGGTTCGCCGTGGTCGGAAACCATCATGAGCAGGGTGTTTTCCTCAAAGCCCAGACGGCGCACGGCGTCGAGGAAATAGCCGAACCAGGCGTCGCACAGCGTCACCAGTTCCGCGTAGAGCGCCCGGATGTGCGCCAGCACGGGCTCGTCGTACATGCCTTCGCAGTTGCCCATGAAGGGCAAAAGGTCGTCCTTGCCCTGCCAGTCGGGGTCGTAGGGGCAAGGCTCGTCCGTGTAGACCGAGGGCGGGTTCCAGGGCTCGTGCGGATCAAAGGAATCCACCCACAGGAAGAACTGCTTGTTGCGATCCACCTGTTCCAGATATTCCACGGCCTTTTTGATGGTTTTGGCCACATAGCGATCCTCGCCGGTGCGCCAGTACTGCATCTGCCTGAGGTAGCTGGAAATTTCTCCGTACTGGGTTTCGAGCACGGCCTCGCCAAGCTGGGCCTGAGCGCCGGGAATGGCGCTTTCGCTGATATAATCGCGCGGGTCGAGGTGCAGGAGCGGATCGCGCGAGTAGAACTCGTGATCCATCTCGTGGCCGTGGGTGAACCACACCTTGTCGAAGCCGCGCGTATAGCCGAACTTGGGCTGGCGGTACATGGGGCAGTCGAAGATCAGGGCGGTGTCGACAGGCCGGCCCCAGCACAGGTCGGAAATCATGGTGTCTTCCATGCTCAGCGGCACCCAGCCCGCCTTGGGCAGCGTGTAGCGTCCGGTGTGCATGGCCCGGCGGCAGGGCACCGTGGGCAGGCCCTCGATATAGCAGTTTTCAAACAGCACGCCTTCGCGGGCCAGGCGGTCCATGTTGGGCGTTTTTATCCACTCGTTGCCGTAGCAACCCAGGTAGTTGAACTGAAGGCTGTCAAACATGACCACAATGGCATTCTTTTGCATGAAACTTCTCCTTGAATCTTTGAAAACGGATGAGGGTTTTTATCCATAGACCCGCGCGGCGCTAATTCACCAGATACAGCGCCAGTTGCGGGAATAGAACCACCAGGAACACGCAAAGCAGCATCCCCGCGAAGAACGGCAGCGCGCCCCGGAAGATGGTGCCCATGGGAATATCGGGGTTGAGCGAGGCCATGGCGAAGACGTTCATGCCCACCGGCGGCGTGATCATGCCCATTTCCATCACGATGACGCACACCACGCCGAACCACACCCCGTCAAAGCCCAGGGCCTGGATGGTGGGGAAGATGGAAGGCAGGGTCAGCATCATCATGGGCATGATGTTCATCACGCAGCCCAGGAAGATGTAGAGGATGATCACGGCCGTCAGCACGGCGTACTTGCTGACTTCCATCTCGATGATGGAATCCGCCAGCAGGCTGGGCAGGCGCGTGGCCACCAGAAAGCTCTGCAACACATAGAGCCCGATAAACAGCGCGAACAGCTTGCCGAACATGATGGTGGAGCGGTACATGGTGGACTTGAACAGGGCCAGGGTCAGCCGGCGGCGGCCCGCCGCGAACAGCAGCGCCATCACCGCGCCCACGGCGCCGCCTTCGGCCGGGGTGAACCAGCCGTACAAAATGCCCATGACCACCACGATGAACAGCATGATCACCGGGATCAGGCGCAGCAGGGAAATCAGCTTGTCCTTCAGCGGATAGTTGGGGGCCGCCGGCGCCCAGTCGGGATGCCGCTTCACCCGGATGAAGATGATGACCATAAAAATCAGCGCCAGCACCACGCCGGGCAGAATGCCCGCCACAAACAGCTTGCCCACCGATTCCTCGGTGATCATGGAATAGATGATAAAACCCATGCTGGGCGGAATGAGGATGCCCAGGGTGCCGCCCGCGGCCAGCGAGCCGGTGGCCAGCGCGGCGTTGTAGCCGTGCTTGCGCATGGCGGGCATGGCCACCGTGCTCATGGTGATGGCCGTGGCCATGGAGTCGCCGCACACCGCGCCGAAACCGGCGCAGCCGCCCACGGAGGCGATGGCCAGGCCGCCGGGCAGGCGCCCCAGCCACTTGGTGGCGGCGTCGAACAAGTCTTCACTCAGGCCCGCCAGGCCGACCATCTCGCCCATCAGCATGAACATGGGGAAGGCGATCATGGTAAAGGTGGCGGTCTGCGTGAACGGCGTGGCCGCAAACGCGTTGTACGCCGCCGAGGGCCAGCGCGAGACCATCAGCAGCCCGACCACGCCAATGGCGCACATGGCCCAGCCCAGAGGCACGCGCAGCAGCAGCAGCGTCATCAGCAGCATGAAGCCCGCCGTGCCGATCACCAGGCCGCCAAGCTTGACGCCATACGCCTTGTACAGCATCGGCAGGCAAAAAATGAGCGCCGTGACGCCCAGGGCGATGACGATGCTCAAAAATTCACGAGTCTGGATCAGGCGCTTCAGCCCGTGGCAGACCTGAAAGAAAAACGCGATGCTCGCCAGGCCCATGCAGCAGAACGTGATGATCATGAAGGGCTTTTCGGGAATGTACAAAATGCCCGTATCGCGCCCCCAGTCCAGGGCGGCGATCATGCCGCGCCAGCAGAGTATGGCCGTGATGACAAAGGATATGGCGCAGGCCATCAGGTACAGCAGGCGCTGCACCCGGGGCGAAAAATATTCGTAAATGAGATCGATCTGCATGGATTCGCGCGCCACAATGGCGTAGGTCAGGCCAAAAAAGCCCACGCCGCCCATAAACAGCGTTTCCAGATCGGTAATGCCCACCCAGGGCATGTTGAACAGCAGACGGCCGGCCACGTCGATGCTGATGAAAACCGCGATGCCAATCATCAGCGTGGCGGAAACAATGGGCAATTTGGAGGCGAACCAGTTGAACCCGGCCTCGGCCCTGGTCAAAGGCGGCAGAACGCCAGAGCCGATTTCCGGAGTGATCGCCGGCGCCTGCCTTGGGCGTGCGACGGACGGATCGGGCGGGGGAGTGCTCGAATGCATGGTATCTCCTTGCGGGTGAAACATAGGGGGAAGGCCGGCCGGGCTATCCCGGCCGGCGGCGCCAAAGCGCATTAACCGGCGGCGGTTTCCGCCATAAAGTCCTTCAACCGCATGAGCAGCTTGCGGGCCGTTTCCGGGTGTTCTTTAATGATGTTGCGCGTTTGCAGGGGATCAACGCGCAGATCGTACAGCTCGTCTTCTTCGGGCGTGTCGTACGAAGAACTGGGCGTGCACGTCCACTGGGCCTCGCCGTCCAGCGTGGCGGCCGCCTTGTGGCGGGCCAGAGCGTCGGATTCGGGCTGAAAATCGTCCGCGGGCTTGCCGAGCCGATCGCCCCACTCCGTGCCCCGTTCGCCGCCCAGGCTGCTGGAGGTCGCGCCCAGGTTTTTGGCGAAATCCTCGTGCCAGGCAAAGGTTTCCTTTTCCGCCAACGGCCAGTGGATGTAGCTCCACTCGTGCGTGTACAGGGCCCAGCCCGCCTTGTAGTAGCCCGAAACGGCAAAATCGCGCACCTTGTCCACCTCGCCGCGCATCAGGGGCAACAGGCTCTTGCCCTGCATGCCGGGATGCACGCCGATGCCCAGCCAGTCGCAAACCGTGGGGGCGACGTCGCAGCTTTGCACAAAGGCCTGGACGCGCTTGCCCGCGGGCAGGCCGGGGCCGCGCGCGATCATCGGCGAGCGCGCCACCTCGTGGTACGGCCAGGGGCGGCATTTGCGCATGATGCCGTGCCCGTGGCCGCCGTTGCCCATGGGCTCGCCGTGGTCGGACACCATCATGAGCAGGGTGTTCTCCTCCAGGCCCAGGCGGCGCACCGCGTCCAGCAGGCGGCCGAACCAGTCGTCGCACAGCGTGACCAGCTCGGCGTACAGCATGCGGACATGGTGCAGCTCGGCCTCGTCGTAAACGCCTTCCACCGTGCAGGCGAACGGAATGAAGTGGGTCGGGCCCGTATAGTCCGGATCGTAGGGGCAGGGTTCGTTGCGGTAAACCGAGGGAGGATTCCAGGGCTCGTGCGGATCAAAGGAGTCGATCCACAAGAAAAACTGCTTGTTGCGATCCGTCTGCTCCAGGTATTCCACGGCCTTTTTCATGGTTTTGGCCACAAAACGGTCGTCGCCGGTTTTCCAGTACTGGGCCTCCTTGAGGTAGCTGAGCAGTTCGTCCACCTGCGCGTCCACGGCGGGCCGGCCCAATTGCGCGGCCACTTTTTCCAGAAGCCCGGCGGGGAAGTGGCGATCGATCGCGTCGTGGTACAGCGGATCGTTTTCGTAAAAGTAGTGATCCATTTCGTGGCCGTGGGTGAACCACACCTTGTCGAAGCCGCGCGTGTAGCCGAACTTGGGCTGGCGGTACATGGGGCAGTCGAAGATCAGGGCCGTGTCGATGGGCCGCCCCCAGCACAGGTCGGCAATTGTGGTGTCTTCCATGCCCAGCGGCACCCATCCGGCGAAGGGCAGCGTGTAGCGCCCGGTATGCATGGCGCGGCGGCAGGGCACGGTGGGCAGGCCCTCGGTAAAGCTGTTTTCAAACAACACGCCTTCGCGAGCCAGGCGATCCATGTTGGGCGTCTTGATCCAGTCGTTGCCGTAGCACCCGACGTAGTTCCACTGCAGGCTGTCGAACATGACGACAATGGCGTTTCGTATCATAGGGTCTCCTTGTTGGGGCTCGCCGCCCAGCCGCGCGGGGCCGGAGCGGCGGCCTTGCTCTTTGTGGGGTTGCACCAAACGTGCCACGGGTAATCACCTGATAATACAAGGAATCGTGTTCTCCGGACGCGAATGATCGATAAAAAAAATAGTGACGCCATTAATTATTAAAGGTATTTTGCTCAACTGGAGGACGTATGTGGCTTGAGCTCAGAAAAAAGCTGGAAACGGAGCAGGCCTTTCACCACTATTTCAGCGAAATGGCCATCGATCTGCTCGCCTCCTGGGATCTGGAAAGCGTCCTCAAATTTATGTTCGCCCACATCCGCCTGTTCCGGCCCGTCCAGCAGATCCATTGCATCATCAGAAACATGGAGGACGCCTCCAAGGTGGTGCTGGGCGAAGTGGGCCCCGGCCAAAAGGCCGTGACGCCCGGCACGGCGGACGTGTACACCCGGATGGGCGGCCCGGCGGACAGCTACGGCCCCTACCTCGTCAACGATATGGAGCATGACCCGCTGTTCGGCGTGTTTTACGACACCGTGCAGTACCGCTCCATGCTCCGGGTGCCGCTCTTCACCAAGGGCCAGTACGTATGCTTTCTCGGCATATGGTCGGACACGGCGAACGCGTTTCAGCAAGATGACCTGCGCACGTTGCAGGAGCACCTTCAGCCTTTCGGCGCGCACCTCGAAAGCCTGTTTGTGGAAGGCACGCTGGGCGTGCCCGACAAAGCCCAGCATTCCGTCATACGCCTGGTTCAGATTTGCCGGGGGCTGAACGAGCAGTACGCCCGCATGGTGAGCGTGGCCAAAACGCGCAGCACCATACTGATCACCGGCGAAACCGGCAGCGGCAAAGGCGTTGTGGCCCGCGCCGTGCACGAGCTTTCCGACCGCGCGCGCCGGCCCTTTGTGGCCGTCAACTGCGGCTCCATCCCCGAAACTCTGGTGGAAAGCCAGCTTTTCGGGCACGAGCGCGGCAGCTTTACCGGGGCCGTCAGCACCCAGAAAGGCCTGTTCGAACAGGCCAACGGCGGCACCATTTTTCTGGACGAAATCGCCGAGCTTTCGCTGTTCAGCCAGGCCCGGCTGCTGCATGTGCTGGACAACCACAGGGTAACGCGCATTGGCGGGCAACAGGGCATTCCGCTGGATATCCGGGTAATCGCCGCCACCAACAAGGATTTGGCCGCCATGGTCGCCAGGGGCGAGTTTCGGGAAGATCTGTTCTACCGCTTGCGGGTCTACCCCATCCGGATGCCGTCCCTGCGGGAACGCCGGGAAGACATCATCACCCTGGCGCATCATTTTTTGATGGCCAAATCCAAAGAAATGGGCATGGAAGCCATTATCATGCCCTCCCGCGCCGAACTGGCCCGCCTGCACGACTACGATTGGCCCGGCAACGTGCGTGAACTGGAGTATGTGGTGGAACGCGCCCTGCTCGACGCGCGGCGTGAAACGCCCATGCCCTCGCTGCATTTTGAGCTGGAAGGCGAAGGCCGCCCCATCGCGCCGGCGTGGGAGCCGCAGCCCAAAAGCCTGGACGAGGCGGTTCAGGAACACCTGATAGCCGCCCTGCGCGCGACGGAAGGCCGCATTTACGGCGAACACGGCGCCGCCGCCCTGCTGCGCGTGCACCCGCTGACCATCCGCAACAAAATGCGCAAATACGGGCTGGACGCCAGGGCCTTCGCCCGGAACAGCGCGCTGTAAAACAGGATAAGCGGCAACAGGGGGCACCCCCCTCCAAAATACTAAATCATCCCGGCGTGAGTTTCGTTTACATCTGTCCGCCCAACGTTTTATGCTCAAGGCAAGCCTTCGATCACCGGCGCACCGCACCTCTTTTCGCGCGGCCCCGCCCGACGCGCTCCACCCCCTCCAACGCCGTGGTCCCCCCCTATGTTTCTTGGGCGGAAGACCTGCAGCGCTATGGAGGTGTGCCATGCACGCGCAAGAGACATTCGGCGATCTGGCCCGGCATGCGGGCATCCGCCTGAACGGCGACCGCCCCTGGGATATAACGATCCATGACGACCGCACCTATGCGCGCGTGCTCCGCCAAGGCACCCTGGGCCTTGGAGAGGCGTATATGGACGGCTGGTGGGATTGCGAGAGCATTGACGAGCTGGCGGCCAAAGCGCTCGCCGAGCCCGCCGTGGAAAAAGCGTTGTCCAGCAGCGCGGGCGCCCTGCTCCACACCCTGGTCATACGCCGCCTCAACCGGCAGACGTTCCGCCGCTCCCCCATGGTGGCCGAGCAGCACTACGACGGCGACCGCGCCATGTTCGAGGCCATGCTGGATCCTTACATGCAATACAGTTGCGGCTACTGGGAAAACGCCGCCAACCTGGCCGAAGCCCAGGAAGCCAAAATGGATTTGATTTGCCGCAAACTCGGGCTGCGGCCGGGGATGCGCGTGCTGGACATCGGCTGCGGCTGGGGAGGTCTGGCCCGCTACATGGCGGAGCGCCACGGCGTGGAAGTGACCGGCATCAACATTTCCACCGAACAGCTCGCCTACGCCAGGGAACACGCCGGGGATCTGCCCGTGATCTACGTCAAAAAAGATTATCGCGAGCTGGAAGGCACATGGGATCGCCTGGTTTCCGTGGGCATGTTCGAGCATGTGGGCCGCCGCAACTACCGCGCCTTTTTTGAAACCGCGCGCCGCTGCCTGGCGCCGGACGGCCTCTTTTTGCTGCACACCATCGGCAGCACCAGCGAAAACGCCAGCGGGTCGGATCCCTGGCTGGAAAAATACATCTTCCCCAACGGGATGCTGCCCTCGCCGATGAGCACCACCGAGGGCATGGACGGCCTGTTTGTTCTGGAAGACTGGCACAACTTCGGGGCGTATTACGACAAAACCGCCATGGCTTGGCACCGCAATCTGGAAGAATGGTACAAGGCCGATCCCTCCCGCTGCGCGGAACGCCGCTACCGCATGTTCACCTATTACCTTCAGAGTTGCGCCGGAGCCTTCCGCTGCCGGAGCATCCAGCTTTGGCAGCTTGTGCTTTCGCCGGGCGGCGCGGCCGGGGGCTACACGCGCCCGCGCTGAAGCCAGGGCGGCCGCTCCCGGCTCGCGGCCAGATGTATACAAAAAAATGGAGCCCTCCGCCTTGGAAAAGGGCGGAGGGCTCCGGATGAGGCTCCCCAGTTTCTGGGCATCGCCCCGGCTGCGCGGGAATCTACTTCAATTGCGCAAGCAAATCGTTGCGCTGCATGGTGCAGGCCAAACGCTTGATGTCGGAGTTTGCGCCGAGCAGCAAAAGCGACGGGATATCCGTGATCTCGTACTTGTTGGCCAGCGTCCGCTTTGTCGCGACGTCGATTTTGATAATGGTATACTTCCCGCCAAGCTCCCTGTTGACATCCTCAAGCAGAGAACCGAACTCCAGACTGGCGGTGTTTTTTGCATCAAAAAACGACAACAGCACGGGGTTTTTACTGTTTTCTATGCCGGATTTGAAGTCGTCAAGCTCCGTGATATACCTTTCCGCGGCAACGGCGGCTGTTGCGCCATCGCCGGCGGCTGTGACGACCTGCCGCAAATATTTGACCCTGTTGTCGCCTATGGCGTAAACGCCGTCGATATTGGTTTCCATCAGCTCGCTGACGGTGACGTATCCTCTCTGCATGGCCACGCCGCTGCCTTCCAGGAACTTGGTGGACGGAATCATGCCCACAAACATAAAAATGCCCTGGCACGGAAGACTGGAAATTTCGCCGGTTTTCAGGTTTTTGAGCTTGACCCCTTCCACGTTCTCCGTGCCGAAGATTTCGTGGACTGTGGAATTCCAGACAAACCCGATTTTTTCATGGCGAAACGCCTTTTCGGCGCTTTGCTTGTTGCAGTCCAGAACACCTTCGTCGTGCAGGACGACGATGGTAACCTTTTTTGCGAATTTGGCGATAAACATCCCTTCTTCAATGGCCTGATCGCCGCTGCCCACCACCACCACATCGTTATCCTCAAAGGACTCCGCGTCGCAGGTGGCGCAATAGGCCACGCCGTTGCCGGCGAACTCTTTTTCGCCGGGGATGCCCAAAAACCGCGGTTCCGTCCCGCAGGCTATCAGCGTGGCTTTGGCATAGAATTCTTTATTCTTTTTGGTCTTTATCCACTTTTCGTCTTTGGAAAAGTCAACGGCCACCACGGTATCTTTTAAAAACTCCACACCAAATTCTTTGGCATGGTGTTCAAAGTTTGCCATAAGATCCGGCCCGGAAATATTGGTGATGCCCGGCCAGTTGGCAATTTCCCTTGTGGTGTGCGCCCGTCCGCCGAGCGTCCCTTTATTGATGACCAGGGTTTTGAGTTTCGCCCTTCCCCCGTAAATCGCCGCGGCAAGTCCGCCCGGGCCTCCGCCGATTATGACCAAATCGTAGTGAGTCAGCATGGTGTCGGCCCCTGATTATGCGAATACTTCGGAAATACGTTCTTCAACAGCCTCTTCTTCCACAAGGCCCGCCAATTTGCTGCAGTATTCCCCGTCCTTGAAAAACAAAATCTGGGGAATGCTTTTGAACGAAAAACGGTTGAACAGCTGCTTTTGCTCTTCCACATCCACAGCGTAAAAAGAGCACGTCCCCTTCTGGCCTTCTTCCATTTCTTCCAGAACAGGCACAACATTTTCGCACACATGGCAGGTTTTCCGCATAAACACAACCAGGCACGGCTCTGCTTTTTCGTATACGATTTTATCAAATTCTTCCGCTTCGAGTTTCTTCAATGTCGTATTGACCATGGCCGTCCTCCGGTGCTGGTATGTTATAGCGTCATGCCGTATTGCGCCAAGAGCCTCCTCCGCCTATGGGAATAAGCAGAGGAGACTCTTGGTATCTACATGTTATGTATGGGTTATTGCGGTGTATGCCACGGGCCGGATCTAGAACTCTTCGTCAAAGATCTGGTACACAGGCGCGCCTTCGCACTGTTTCGGGAACCTGACGCCGCCCAGAGCGGCCAGCGTGGGCGCCACGTCGATTTCGCGAATGATGCGATCCGTCTTGAAGTTCTTTTTAATGCCCTTGCCGGCGGCGATGAAGATCGGGGACACCGAGGTGTCGGCCTCGCCCTGGGAAGTGGAGAGGCTGTCGGCATGATCCCACTGGTAGCCTTCCGCCAGGAAGTAGACGATATCGCCCGATTCCGGGCCGCCCAGGCCGAAGTGCACGGCGTCCTTGTTGCGCACGGCCAGCGCGACCACGCGTTTGCCGGTCTTGGGATGGCGGTAGCCGTAAAGGCGGGTGATTATTTCCTCTTCAACTTCGTACTTGTCCTTGGGGTCGACAATGCCGTGCGCGTCACGTCCCTTCAGGTTCACATAGATATGCGTTTCGCGCTGGGCAATGGCCAGGGTGTTTTCCCAGTCGATTTCGGGAATTTTGTTCCCGTTTTCATCGCGCTTCACCCGGGTCAGGCCAAGCTCTTCCATAAAGCCAGTGCTGATGCCAAGCACGTCGCCCATCAGCAGGAAGTCGTGCTTCGAGCAGACCTGGGCGTGGTCGGAGGTGATGATGATCGACCAGCCCTGATCCAGATACTTGGTGAAGTGGCCAAGATACCAGTCGGCCTGGATGTAAAGGTCTTCCATGAACTTGACATACTTTTCAGGAGGCAGCTTGTTGTATCCCTTGTCCGTCATGTAACGGATGAACATATGCTCCTGAAGGTCGATGCTGTGGAAGTGCGAAATCACCACTTCGATGCCATGCTTGTCAACCAGATTGGTAATGGCGGTTGCCTGCCATTTGGCGTTGACGTACCAGTTGTTCAGCATAATGTCGTTGATCAGTTCTTCGCTCTGCTGGCCGAGCATGGAGGTGGGGGGCGCATAGCCCGCGCTTTCCACAATCCAGTCGTACATCTTCACCGGCGAGAGGCATTTGGTGATGTCTTTTTCCATCGAGGCGGAGATGTAGATTCGCAGGTTCGTCGCGTCCGGCGCCAGCTCAAGGAGCTTCATGTTGCGAACCACGTCCACCTTTTTGTCATCGCGCATGCCTTCGTCTTCAATGCGGTCAACAAGCTTGCCCAGGGTCAGGACGGCCAGCGGCTTGGTTTCCTTTTTGGATTTGTAAACGGCCACCGTGTCGTACACGCCGCTTTCATTCTGCAGAACCAGGCACGGACGGCGGATCAGGCCGTCGGACAGCAGCATGACGAATTCTTTGGCGCCGGCCGGGGCGCTGGCCCAATCCGTCGCGGGTTTGATGGGCGACTGCGCGACGTTGATGGGCAGATCCGGCGTGGCGATAGAGCTGCCGTGCACCCTGTCCAGAACGATATTGTTGCTTTCCAGCGCGCCGGTGGATTCAAGAATGTTGTAACCGGCATCCTTGATGTCCATGCCGGTGATGGAACACGGGGTGACGGCGTTTTCGCTCATGTTCTTGAAAAACGTCGGCTCCTTGATGTTCACGCTGGCGCCCAGCATCATTTCGCCGTCAAACTGGCCGAAGCTCATGCCGACGGAACCGGGGCTGGTGCCGTCCACAACGTGCAGGTTCGGGTTCTGCGAGGTCGGCGGCCAGGCGCATCCCGGCCAGTGCCACACAAGCGTTTTTTTGCCGGCTTCCGCAAAGCAGTCCCACACGCGCTCCGCCTTGCAGCTGGCGGAGTCGAGGCTGTAGCGGATCCAGTCAAGGCCCTTGGGGCTGGAGATGTCAAAGCCCGTGATGCCGTGCACGTTGGCGTAGCAACCGGCGGCAAGAGTCGCCCACATGGGGGGCGTGACCGTGGGATGCCCGCCCAGAAGAACAAGGTCGTCACGGCAGGCGCCGCTTTCGATATACTTTTTCAGGTTCGGCATCTTCCCTTCGGCCACATACTTTTTCGCCAGGCGCGGATCAAAGCCGTCAATGCCAAGAAGCATAACCTTTTCTGTCATTGCGGGACGTTTGGGCTTGCTCATTATTCTTCTCCCTTTCCTGTTTAAGTTGCTTTTACCTTCATCAGCCACATACATTGAAATGCTGCACATACGTTACGGCATTAAGCGAAGCGCATTTTGCCCGGCGGGAAGCGGAGCGGGAGCGGCTTCCCGCCGGCTGCCCCAGGAACGGCACGATTTCCTTTCCAGGGGCGCAAAAATTGGCTCACTTACGAAAATAAGCACAAAACATGCCATGGCGGAATCAGGCCGCAACCCGCCCTAATGCGCCGGTATAAAAAGAAAAATATTTAGCCCCTTTTCGTCCGTCCGCAAAATTATCCTGACATATCAGAAATTCCTGCTGTTTCAGCAATCGCCTGGCTTCCCCCTGCCGAACGGTATGCCGGTATCGCCGGGGACGGGCGTTGCCTGCGCCCGCAAGGGTTCGCCATGCGCTCGCGTTCCAGGCGGAGATCCCTTGTCGGAACGCGCCAGCCCAAACCTGAAAAGCCGCCCTGTTTCCCCGTCCGGAACGCGCAGCCCGGAGGGCCCAAGACTATCCTGAAATAAAGGGACTTCCTGATATTTCAGCAATTGCTTGACTCATGAAGCCCACACTGTATGCTGACGTCACCCGGAGCGGGCCTGCCGCGTCCGGAAGGGTTCGCCGTGCCGGGCGCGCTCCCGCCGGGAGCCGCGCCGACAGGCGCTGCCTTGATACAATGTTCGCCATCTTTGGCAACAGCCCATGAGGAAACCATGGAAAGTGACTTTGATTTTCAGAGCGGAGAATCCTTGATCGCCAATATGAGCGCGAGCTTCGTCAATTTGCCGGCGGAGCAGGTTGACGAGCACATTGAACGAGGGATTCAACAAATTACTGAATTTATAGGTTTTGACCGGGGAACGCTCCTGAATCTCCCCGATGCCGACGGGCATTTTCAGGGCACCATTTGCTGGGCGAGGGATTGCAGCAAACTGCAGACGGATTACCGGCTTAGCGATTTTCCCTGGGCCTATAACCGGATGCACGCGATCAAAAAGCCGCTCTTCATTGAAAATGTGGATGAAATTACCGCTGAAGCCGGGGAGGACAAGAAGTTTTTTAAACGGATGAATATTAAGACCACAATATTTATTCCCATTGTGGTCGGCGGCAGCATGATCGGATCGCTTTCCTTCGGCTCGTTCGATGTAAAGCGCTCCCTGCCGGAAAATACGATCGCGCAACTGTCCCTGCTGAGCATAAGTTTCGCCAATGCGCTGCAACGGCGAAACAATGAGGCCAAGCTGAAGCAGGCCATCAAGGAAATTCAGGAACTGAAGGACAAGCTTGCGGTTGAAAACATCTCCCTTCAGGAGGAAATCCGGACTATCGGCGGTTGCGGGCGGCTTCTCGGCCAGAGCGACGCCATGCGCAAAGTCATGGTGCAGATAGGCAAGGTGGCCCAGACCGACTCCACGGTGCTCATCCTGGGGGAAACCGGAACGGGCAAGGAACTGGTTGCCTGGGCCATCCACGAGGCCAGTTCCAGAAAGGACAAACCGCTGATACGCATCGACTGCGGCGGATTGCCCCCTTCCATTATTGAAAATGAATTGTTTGGGCATGAAAAAGGCGCATTTACCGGCGCCGCGGCACGGCAGCTTGGCCGGCTTGAAATAGCGAACGGCGCCACCCTGTTTCTTGATGAAATTGGCGAGCTCCCTCTGCCTGTGCAGGCGAAGCTGCTGCGGGTGATTGAGGAAGGGCAGTTTGAAAGGCTTGGCTCGTACAAAACAATCAATGTTGATGTCCGTATCGTGGCGGCGACCAACCGCATTCTGGCGAAAGAAGTCAACAGCGGATCGTTTCGCGAGGATTTGTACTACAGGCTGAATGTCTTTCCCATCCACCTGCCGCCGCTTCGGATGCGGAAAAGCGACATCCCTCTTTTAGTGGAGCATTATGCGAAGTTTTTTGCGCAGCGATTGAATAAAAATATTACGAGCATCTCATCCAGCGATATAGGGCAGCTGGAACATTATTCCTGGCCGGGGAATGTCCGCGAATTGCGCAATATCGTTGAACGGTCGGTTATTCTGGCCCAAGGCCCCATTCTGCGCATAAAAATCCCGGAATATTCTGAAATTTCCGCGCATAAATCCGAGCCTCCCCTGACGTTGCAGGAGTTGGAACGCAGGCATATCCTTGAGGTGTTGCAGTCAACCCATTGGCGTGTCAGCGGCCCCAAGGGGGCGGCCGCCATTCTGGGCATAAATCCCAAGACGCTTGAATCACGCATGAAAAAACTGGGCATCCAGCGAGGCGACGCTTCGGAAGCGGATATTTCCGGCTTTTCCGCGGAGTAATGCGCGCATGCGGCGGGTTTGAACGCGCCCGGAACATGCCTGCAAAACTGCGCCCGCCAAGGCTTGCGAACCTTGGCGGGCGTGCAGGAATGTGCGAATGGTGTCCCCGGCAGGAATCGAACCTGCGGCCTACAGCTTAGGAGGCTGTCGCTCTATCCAACTGAGCTACGAGGACATGAAGGCGGCGGCTGGCCGGAACGCCCCGGAGGCGGCGGCTAACGCGCGTTTTTCCCATGCCGCCCGTCCTGTGTCAAGCCGGCCGGGGCGGGCGCGGCAGGCCGGGGTTCAGGCCGGCGTACAGGAAGGCGGCGCGGGGCGCTTCAGCCCTTCTTTTTCCGGTTTTTGAACGAATGCTCCGCCAGCCAGCCAAGCTCGTTCAGGCGATCATCCACCTTGGCAAAGAGCGAACCCGGCGTGAAGCCCCCGCGTTTGCGGCGTTTGCCCGCGGGCAGGCCGGTCAGCAGCTCCAGCGCCTCGCTGATGTGCGTCACCGGATAGATGGCGAACTTGCCCTGGCGCACCGCGTCGGCCACCCGCCCTTCCAGCAGCAGGTGCTCAACATTGTCGCGCGGGATGATCACGCCCTGTTTGCCGGTCAGCCCCCGCCGGGCGCAAAGCTGAAAAAAGCCCTCAACTTTCCGGGTGACGCCGCCCACGGCCAGAATATGCCCGGACTGGCTCACCGCCCCGGTAAAAGCCAGCGAAAGCCGCACCGGCACTTCCGAAAGCGCGGAAAGCAGGGCCGCCAGTTCCGCGCCGGAGGCCGAATCGCCCTCGATGCCGGAATAGTTCTGCTCAAAGCACAGGCTGCCGGTCAGCACCAGGGGTTTGTCCCGCGCGAACTGATCCACGAGGTAGCTTTTGAGGATCATCATGGCCTTGGTGTGGATGGGGCCGCCGAGTTCGGCCTCGCGCTCCAGGTCGATGATCCCGCCGTGGCCCACGCCCACGGTGCAGGAAATCTGGTGCGGCAGGCCGAATTCGAAATCGCCGTTCCAGGTGACGGAGAGGCCGTTGACGCGGCCAATCGCCTCGCCGGACGCGCGGATTTTGATCAGGTCGCGGTCGTATTCCTCCATAAAAAGCTCTTCTACCAGGCTGGCCCGGTAGCGGCGGCCCGCCAGGGCCTTTTCGAGCGCGGCCCGATCCACGGCGGACGAACCTTCCATGGCGGCCTGCGCCGAGGCTTCGATCATCGCCTCGCGCACCAGCGGAAATTTGAGCGAGAGCTTGCGCTGATCCTCGCACAGCCAGGAGCCGAAATCCACCAGGCCGGCCAGCGCGTCGCGCGTGAAGGGCAGCAGCGCGGCCTCGTCGATGACGCGCGCCAGAGTGAGCAGCCAGGAGCGCACGCCCGCGGCGTTGCGCGCGGTTTCGCCCGTCATCTGCGCCTTGATCTTGAACAGCTTGGCAAAACGGTCGTCGTGCAGCAGCAGGGTTTCGTACAGATCTTCCGGCCCCACCAGCACAACCTTGAGCGACAGCGGCAGCGCTTCCGGCTCGATGCTCTTGGCCCGGACGGCTTCCTGCCCGTCGGCCGGATCCTCCACGCGGGCAACGCCCGAGCGCAGCGCCCGGAGCAGGCCCTCCCAGGCGTTGTGGTTCTGGAGCAGATCCTCCATGTGCAAAATGAGGTAGCCGCCGTTGGCCTTGTGCAGCGAACCCGCCTTGATCAGGCTGAAGTCCGTCACCAGCGCGCCCATTTCGGACTCGCGCTCAATGCTGCCCAGCAGGTTGGCGAACGTGGGGTGATGCTCCACCACCACGGGCGCGCCCCGCACCTCGGTGTTGTCCACAAAAAGGTTGACGTCGTAGCGGTAAAAGTCCGGCTCGGGCGGCGGCGGCGCGAGGTCGAACGGCATGGCCGCCTGCGGGCCCTGGGTTTCGCGCATGAGAAACGTGTCGGCATTGTCCAGAATGTCGGCCCGCATACGCTCAAAAAACGCCTGGAGCGCGGCAAAATCCTCCGGCGCGCAGCCGCCGCTCGCGGCGTTGCGGCAGGCGCGGGACGTCGCCGGCGTCAGGTAGCGATCCAGCACGTCGCTGACCACGCCGCGCTCCAGATCTTTTTCGTTCAGGCGCAGGTCGCGCTCGGCCTTGGAGAGTTTGCCGATCAGGGCCGTCATGGTGTGCAGGAGCGCGTCGCCCTTGCGCTTGAGGCTCTGGCGAAGCCCGGCGTCGAGCTTCTCAAACTCTTCTTCGTTCAGGCGCTTGCCTTCCACCAGAGGATAGAGCGTGAGGCTGCCCTGCTCGTCCATATCCAGATTAAAGCCCTTGTCGCCGGCCACCTTGTCCATGTCTTTGAGCAGACGGGCGCGGATGGCCTGGAAGCTGTCCATCAGCTCGCCGCGCTTTTTGACGTAGGCGTCCGCCTCCAGGCGCACGGGCAGCTCCTTGCGGATCAGCTGCAAGGCCTTGGCCAGGGCCGTTTTGATCTGGCGGCCGTGCCCGGCCGGAACCCGCAACAGCAACGGACGATCCAAGTCGTCAAAATTGTTCACATAGAGCAGATCGGGCGGCGTGGTTTCCTTTTTGGCCTTGGGGCCGAGGAAAGCCCGCAGCATGTAGGTGCGGCCCAGATCCGTCTCGCCGGAAAGGTAGACGTTGTAGCCGCTTGCCCGGATATGGAGCGCCAGTTCCAGCGCCTGAAGGGCGCGGGGCTGCGCGGGCTTGCGCGACGGGCCGCGGGGGATGGCGTCGCTGCTTTCCCAGGGGATGCTTTCCTGCGGCCAAAGCGCGGACAACCGTTCCGGAGACAGGGGAGCGACAGAACTCATGCGCGACCTTCCGCATAAAGGGTTTCCAGAATACGCCGCGCGCCGTCGCCCAGCAGGGCTTCGGCCACATCGCGGCCGAGGCGTTCGGGCTGATCGGCCGGCCCCTGCGCCGCGCGCCGGTACGCCAGCGTGCCGTCCGGCTCGGCCACCAGGCCTTCCAGCCGCAGCACGTTGCCGTCCAGCTCGGCATGGCCCGCAATGGGCACCTGGCAGCCGCCGTCGAGCCCGGCCAGAAACGCGCGTTCCGCCTCCACGCAGATCCGCGTGGGAGCGTGATCCAAAAACGCCGTCAATTCCAGCAGATCGGGCCTGTCCGCGCGGATTTCCAGCCCCAGAGCGCCCTGCCCCACCGCCGGCAGAAAACGCGGGGGCGCGAGATCTTCCTGATACCGCGCCGAAAGCCCCAAACGCCGGAGGCCCGCCGAAGCGAGGATGATGGCGTCGTACGCGCCTTCCTGCATTTTACGCAGACGGGTTTCCACGTTGCCGCGCAAAAGCGAGATGCGCACGTCCGGCCGTTCGGCCAGCACCTGGGCCTGACGGCGCAGGCTGCTGGTGCCCACGTTCGCGCCCGGCGGCAAATCGGCCAGCGAGGCGAAGCGCTCGGACAAAAAGCAGTCCGTCCAGACTTCGCGCTCCGGCACGGCGGCCAAGCGCAGCCCGTCGGGCAGGGCCATAGGCATGTCCTTCATGCTGTGCACGGCCAGATCCGCCCGCCCCGCGAGCAGGGCGTCCTCAATTTCCTTGACGAACAGCCCCTTGCCGCCCACCTTGGCCAGAGGGGCGTCCAGAAAGATGTCGCCCCTGGTCTTCAACACCAGCAAAACGACCGCGAGATCGGGGCGGCGGGCTTGCAGCCGCCCGCGTATGTGTTCCGCCTGCCAGAGCGCCAGAGCGCTGCCCCGCGTGGCGATGGTGATTTTTTGCAAGGCTTTTTCCGTACTGTGCTTTGGGGTTGGGGGGAAGGTTAATGCCCGCAGGTAGCGCAGGAACCGCCGGAACAGCCCGCGCAGCCCCCGCCAGAGCTTGCGCCGCCCGCATCGCCGGAAAACATGGCGTCGCCGCCGCCTTTGCGATAGGCGCAGGGACGCGAAATCAGGCGTTCGGCGCGGGCCGAGCCGCAATACGGGCAGGAGGGCAAATCGTCGCCAAAGACGAGCTCCTCAAATTCGCGCAAACAGGTGCGGCATTGAAATTCATGGATGGGCATGGTCAAAATCCTCATGGGCCGCCGTCAGCGCGGCCGCGTGTTCAAAAAGATAATGCTCCGTCAGGCGGCAGATAAGGCGCAAACACACGCCGTGGATCTCCCGCGCGAAAAAAGGCGAAGGTTGCCGCGCCGCCAGCAGGCGGTCGCACAGCCGCGCCATGGGCGCGCTGTCCTGCCCGCACAGGCCCACGGTCAGCAGGCCGCGCTCACGCCCCGCCTCCAGCGCGGCCAGAACGTCGGGATCGTCGGCCAGGGCCACGGCCACCAGCACGTCGCCCGGCGCGCCGAGCCCGCGCACCTGGCGCGCGAAGTCGCAGCCCGCCGCCAGCGCCATAGCGGGCAGCGCGGGCCGTTCCAGCACGCAAACGTCCACCAGCCCGGCGACAAACATGCGCGCGGCCGCGTCGTCCGCGCCCTTGCCGCAGGCCAGGATTTTGCCGCCCGCCGCGAGACGCCGGGCCAGATCGAAGGCCGTCCGCTCCAGATCCGCGGCGCGGCTTTTCAAAAAATTCCGGCGCAGGCGCTCGCTTTCCACGGCGTACTCGCGGATAATCTCAAACGGCGTTTGCATGGCGCGTCTCCAGCCGCCTCCCCCGAAGGGAAGCGACGCCGGGCATAGTAGCCCAAAGCGGTTGCGGCGTCAAAAGCAGTTGTCCCCGCCGTTTACGGCCGCCCGGCCCGCCGGAACGATTGCGTGAAGGCGCGCTTTAGCGTACAGGATCGCCATGCGTTTATCCTCTGTATTACTTGTGGTTAAAGAACGACATGCCGCCGCATCCGAAGCCGCCGCGAGCATGGAGCACCGTCTGGCGGAAGACGGGGCGCGCGTGACGCGCCAGCCTTCTGGCCTTGCATCCGCCGCGTTGCGCGAGGCGGCGCGGGGAGCCGACGCCACGCTGGTGCTCGGCGGCGACGGCACGGTGCTGGAAACGGCCCGCGCGCTCGCCGGGCTTGCCGTGCCCATCCTCGGCATCAATTTCGGCCGCGTGGGCTTTCTGGCCGAGGTGCAGGCCGACGCCTGGGAGAGCGCCCTTGACGATCTGTGCCGGGGCGCTTTTCATGTTCAGAGCCATATCGCCCTGCGCTGGCGCGTCCTGCGGGACGGCACGCCCCTGGCCGAGGGCTGGGCCGTCAACGACGTGGTGGCCGCGCGCGGACAGGTGGCGCGGGCGATTTCGCTGGAATTGAGCGTCAACGGCGTTTTTCTCAGCCGCCTGCGCTGCGACGGGCTGATCGTTTCCGCCCCGCTGGGCGCCACGGCTTATGCCGCGTCCGCGCACGGACCGCTGGCCATACCCTCGCTGCGCTCGCAAATCGTCACGCCCATCAGCCCCTTTGCCGGAGCTTTCCCCCCGCTGGTGCTGCCCGACACCATGCCCGTCCGCCTTGTGGTGGGCGCGGAGGGCGCGGACGCGCACCTGACCGTGGACGGCCAGATCCACCTGCCCCTTTTGCCGGGCGACGACGTGCTGGTGGACGGCACGCCCGACCAGGTGCTGCTGTTGACGCGCGACGCCAACTGGTATTTGCGCCGCCTTGTGGAGCGGGGTTTTATTTTGCCGGGCCCCGGCTCCTACAAACAATCCTCTGGAGTTTCCCATGCCGGAATATGAAGCGGTTATCGGGCTGGAGGTGCATGTGCACCTTGCCACGCAGAGCAAGCTTTTCTGCTCCTGCCCCAATTCCTTCGGCGACGAGCCCAACGCCAACGTCTGCGAAATTTGCGCCGGCATGCCCGGCGTGCTGCCCTCGCTCAACCGCAAGGCGGTGGAATACGCCACGCGCATGGCCCTGGCCGTCAACGCCACGGTGCATCAAAACTCCGTTTTCGCGCGCAAGAATTATTTTTACCCGGACATGCCCCGCAATTACCAGATTTCGCAGCTCGAGCGCCCGCTGTGCGAGCACGGCCACCTGGATGTCAGCGTCAACGGCGCGTCCCGGCGCATCGGCATCACGCGCATCCACATGGAGGACGACGCGGGCAAAAACGTCCACCCGCAGGGCGACAGCCGCAGCTACGTCGATCTCAACCGCTCCGGCGCGCCGCTGATTGAAATCGTCAGCGAGCCGGACATGCGCTCGTCCGAGGAGGCGGTGGCCTACCTCAAGGCCCTGCACGGCATGGTGGTGAGCCTTGGCGTGAGCAACGGCAACATGGAGGAAGGCAGCTTCCGCTGCGACGCCAACGTGTCCATCCGCCCCGTGGGCAGCACCAAGCTGGGCACGCGCGCGGAGCTTAAAAACCTCAACTCGTTCCGCCATGTGCAAAAGGCCATTGAGTACGAAATCGCCCGCCAGCGCGACGTGCTGGAAGACGGCGGCGTCATTGTGCAGGAGACGCGCCTTTACGACAGCGCCCGCAACCTCACCGCCCCCATGCGCAGCAAGGAAGACGCCCAGGATTACCGCTATTTTCCCGACCCCGACCTTTTGCCCATCCGCATCACCGCCGACGAGCTGGCCCTCTGGCGTGCCACCCAGCCCGAACTGCCGGACGCCCGCCTGGCCCGCTATACCGGAACCTACGGCCTGCCCGCGCCCGAAGCCGCGCAAATCGCCCAGGATCCCTTTCTCTCGCGCCTGCTGGACGAAGCCGCGCGCATCTACGCCGAGCCGCGCAAAATAGCCAACCTGATCCTCGGCCCGCTTGCGCGCGAGTTGAACCAGCGCGGCATGGACAGCCAGGCTCTGGCGCTGAAGCCCGAAGCCCTGGCGGAACTGGCGCGCATCATCGATTCGGGCCTGATCAGCGCCAAAATCGGCGCGGACATTGTGCCCGAGCTTCTGGACGCCGACGTGATGCCCGAAGCGCTGGTGAAAGCCAAGGGCCTCGCGCAGGTTTCCGACGCCGGAGCCATCGACGCCGCCGTGCAAAAAGTGCTGGCCGCCAACCCCGAGGAGGCCCAAGCGCTTCGTGAGGGCAAAACCAGGCTGATCAGCTTCTTTGTGGGCCAGGTCATGCGCGAAATGCGCGGCAAGGCCAACCCCGCCATGGTCAACGAGGCGCTGGCCAGGCATCTGGGCCTGAATCTCTGATCACGGCCATCCCCGCTGCAAACCAAGCGCGTTGCCGCGCGGCGACATCCCGTCCCGCGCGGAACGCCAAAGAGCCGCCATGCCATCCTCCCTCCCCGTGCAGCACCGGCTGCTGAGCGCGCTGGAACAGCGCCCCGGCCGCTGGGCGGCCGCCATCATACTGTTCAGCCTGGTCGCGCGCCTCTGGTTTGTGGCGAGCGGCCAGCTTAATCTGGCCCAGGACGAAGCGCAGTATTGGGACTGGTCGCGCGTCTTTCAGCTTTCCTACTATTCCAAGGGCCCGTTCATCGCCTGGTTCATCGCCTTCTGGACAAATTTGTTCGGCCCCACCGAATTTGGCGTGCGCATCGGCGCCATAGTGAACGGCACGCTGGCCCAGGCGCTGCTCTACGTCGGCGCGGCGCGGCTTTTCCGGCGCCCGCGCCTCGGCGTGCTCTGCCTGGTTATCGCCAACACCATGCCGCTCTTCCTGGCCTCGGGCATCCTGATGACCACCGACAATATCCTGCTGCTCTGCTGGGTTGGCGCGTTCTTCTGCCTGTACGCCCTGACGAAGGGCGGCCGGGCCTCCCCGTGGCTGCTGGTTCTGCTCGCGGCCTGCATGGCGCTGGGCAATCTGGCCAAGTACACGATGCTGACGTTTTTCGCCGTGGCCGTCTGCCACTGCTGGCTGCTGCGCCGCCACCGGCTGCTGCCGCGCCGCCGCGCCGCCGCCATTCTGGCCGCCATGGCGCTTGGATCGCTGCTTGGCTACGCGCCCATTTTGATCTGGAACATGCAAAACGGCTGGGTGGGATTTTTGCACGTCTCCACGCTGGCCGGCGTGACCGGCGCCTCCGCCGCGCGCCTTGTGCGTGTGGATACCGCGCTGGAGTTTCTGGCCGGGCAGTTTGGCGTGGTTGGCCCCTGGTGGATGGCGCTGATCCTGCTGGCGGGCTGGCGCGCGCTCCGCACGGCCTGGCGCGGAAAGGCCGGACGCGACGACCCCCTGCGCGAAAAAAGCGGCGACGAGCAAATCCGCCAGGCCTCCCTGCTGGCGGCGGGCTTCTGGCCGCTGTGGACGGCGTTTTTTCTCTGGAGCTTCCACACGCGCCTGTACGCCAACTGGGCGGGCATGAGCTATGTGGCGGGCCTCTTTTTGGCCGCCTCCGGCCTGGAACGCCTGCTGGCGGGCTTCGGCTCCGCGCGGGCCCGGCGTTTCGCCCTGGCCTGGCCTGGCCTGGGCGCGGTCACTCTGCTGATTCTGCTCGGCCAGCAGTGGCTGCCCCTGCCGCCCAACCTGGACCCCACCCTGCGGCTCAAGGGCTGGAGCGACCTGGGGCGCAAACTGGACACGCTGCGCCAGGAGTTCCCTAACCCGGACAAGGTCTTTTTTTTCGCGCACAATTATGATGTGACGGCGGAACTGGCCTTTTACGGGCCGGGTCAGCCGCACGCCTACAGCGCGGACTTCGGGCGGCGGCTTTCGCAGTACGATTTCTGGCCGGGGCCCGCGGATCCCGCTTCGCCCGGCGGCGACAAAACCGGCTGGGACGCGCTGTACGTCAACGCCAAAGGTGGCCCCCCGCCTCAGCTTGCGGGCATGTTCGACAAAATGTCCGTCATGACCTATACCTCAACCCACAAAGGCAAACCCGCGAGGGTCTTCACCATCGTTAAACTTTACCGATTCAACGGCCGCTGGCCGCACTCCGAATATGAGCGATACTGACATCAAGCCCGTGGACGGCATCGCCCCCGCCATGGACGGCCATGCCCCTGACGTTTTGAGCCTTTCCGACGCTTTTGACGCCCCCGAGCAGGAAACCGGCGCCCTGAACGCCGCGCCGCCCCCGCCAAATCCGCCGGACAGCGGCCAGGGAGATGGTCAGGACAACGGCATGCTGCCGGAAGCGCCCCGCCCCAAAAAGCGGCGGCATCCGTTTGTGGCTGCGTTCAGGCTGCTGTTCGCCCTTGGCATCGCCGGCGGCATTCTGGCGGCGGGCGCGGGCGTGGCCCTCTATTACTGGGCGGCCAGCGATCTGCCCAGCTTCAGCAAAATAGCCGATTACCGCGCGCCCCTGGTTACCACCGTGCTGGCGCGCGACGGCAGCCTGCTCGGCCAGTTCTACCGCGAAAAGCGCTTTCTGATCTCGCTGAACGACATGCCGGACTACCTGCCTCTGGCCTTTCTGGCCATTGAGGACGACGAATTTTACCGGCACCCCGGCGTGGACATGAAGGCCATCATCCGCGCCCTGCTCGCCAACCTGACCTCGGGCGAAAGCAGCCAGGGCGGCAGCACCATCACGCAGCAGGTGGTCAAACGCCTGATGCTGACGCCCGAAAAAAGCTACGAGCGCAAGCTCAAGGAAGCCATCCTCGCCTACCGTCTGGAACACCAGCTCAGCAAGGACGAAATCCTCACCCTGTACATGAACCAGATTTTCCTCGGCAACAATTCGTACGGGGTGGAAGCGGCGGCACGCACCTACTTCGGCAAGACAGCCAAGGAACTGACTCTGGCGGAAGCGGCCCTGCTGGCCGGCTTGCCGCAATCGCCCTCGGCCTACAATCCCTACCGCCACCCCGAGGTGGCCAAGCAGCGCCAGACCGTCGTGCTGCGGCGCATGCGCGATCTGACCTGGATCAGCGAGGACGTGTACGAAAAAGCGCTGTACGAACCGCTGGAATACAAGAGCATGCCCACCGGCATGGGCCGGGAAGGCGGCTGGTATCTGGAGGAAGTGCGCCGCCAGCTCATCGACATGTTCAGCGAGGCCAACGCGGCCCGTTACGGCATGGACTTCGGCATTTACGGCGAAGACGCGGTGTACGAGCTGGGCCTGACCATCCAGACCTCCATGGACCCCGTGCAGCAGCGCGCGGCGGACGCGGCCCTGCGCCACGGCCTGGAAGACGCCACCAAACGCCACGGCTGGCGCGGCCCGCTGGAAAAGCTGGAGCCTTCGCAGTACGAGGAGTTTTTGCAGAAAAACCCCGTTACCCTGGCCGATCTGGAAAAAAGCAACTGGGTCAAGGTTCTGGTGGTCGGTGTTAAAAAGGACGGGGCCGAAGTGCGCCTGGGCCAGAGCTGGCACGGCTCCATCCCGGTCAAAACCATGGGCTGGGCGCGCACGCCCAACAAGCGCGTGGCCGGGGATCAAAATTCCACCGCCGTCAAGGACGCCACCAAAGTCCTGAAGCCGGGCGACGTGGTGTGGGCCTCCTTTTTTGAGCAGCCCGCGCCCAAGGGCCAGGAAGCCGTTACGCTGGCCACGCTCGTGGCGGGCGACGTCATCCCCCTGCGCCTTCAGCAATATCCGGACGTGCAGGGCGCCATGGTGTCCATGGAACCCGAAACCGGCGACGTGGTGGCCCTTGTGGGCGGCTACGCCTTCGGCGCGCAGGACAGCCAGTTCAACCGCGCCACGCAGGCCCAGCGCCAACCCGGGTCGTCCTTCAAGCCCATCGTGTACTCGGCGGCGCTGGATTACGGCTTTACCGCCGCTTCCATGGTGCTGGACGCGCCCATTTTGATCATCAACGAATGGACCAAGGAGGCATGGCGTCCCCGCAACTTCGAGGGCGGCTTTGAAGGCCCCATGCGCCTGAACCGCGCCCTGGCCCGCTCGCGCAACCTGTGCACCGTGCGCGTGGTGCAGCAGATCGGCATCGATCCCGTGATCGCGCGCGCCAAAATGCTGGGCCTGACGTCCTATTTTCCGCGGGAAATGGCCATTTGCCTTGGCGCGGTGGCGGTTTCGCCGCTCAACATCACCCAGGCGTACACGGCCTTCGCCAATCAGGGCCAGGTGAGCACGCCGCGCTTCATCCGGAGCATCCAGGGCCCCTGGGGCAACACCATTTACGAGAACCCGCCGGTGCTCACCCCCGCCATCACGCCCGAAAACGCCTATATCATGACCAGCATGCTCAAGGACGTGGTCAACTTCGGCACGGCCACGCGGGCCAAGGCGCTGGGGCGGCCCGTGGGCGGCAAAACCGGCTCCACCAACGATGAAAACGACGCCTGGTTCATGGCCATAACGCCGCATCTGGTAACGGGCACCTACATCGGCTACGATATCGTCGAACCCATGGGCCGGGGCGAAACCGGCTCCAACGCGGCCCTGCCCACCTATATCTATTACGCCAAAACCGCGCTGGAAGCTTACCCGCCGGACGACTTCGCCGCGCCGACCGACATTGTCTTCGCCCCGGTGGACAACGAGATCATGCCCTTCATGCCGGGCACCGAGCCTGGAACCGGCTACGGCATGGACGCGCTCGATCACGCGCCGGATCAGGCCCCCGATGCGGCGGAAGATCTGCTCCGGCAGTTGTTTTAGAGCAGATTAACTTTGAAATAGTGCACAGCCGGGACACGATGTTCTGTAGCTTAAGTTTCACGCCTCCGCCGTCGTTTAACGCCGCGAGTGAATCGCGGCTACGCCGGCTGCGCGGCGGAACCTCGCTACGCTCAGTTCCGGGAGCATTTCACAGGTGAAATGCTCTCATACTAAAAACAAAGAGGGAGGGGCTCTGTTCCTTTCTTTTTAACCCGCCCGGTACCCTGCCGCTGTGGCCGGGGCCATTCCCCCGGCGGGTTTTTGCCCACAACGCGGCCATGCCGCGATAACGGCGCGCCCCCACAGCCGGAGCTTTGCAGCGTGAAAACGCTCCGGCAACACGGACGCCCGCGCCGGCGCTCAAAAGCCACAGGCTCGAGGAGACGGATATGGAACGGATGGACAAGGAAGCCCTCCAGGTCGCCAAGGAAATCGCCATCAAATTCATCGAAATCCAGCGCATTTCGCCCAGCAACTTTGAAGAAATTTTTCCGGCCATCCACAGGGTGGTGCTGAACACCATTCTTCAGGGGCAGGAAGGAAAAACCAAGCCATGAGCCAGAACGACAGCCCCGACGGCAAACAGGCCGCCGACGCCCACGCCCAGACCGTCAGCGCGCTCTTTGAGAGCATCACGCCCTGGTACGACCTGCAAAACCACCTGTTCAGCCTGGGCCTGGATTTTTGGTGGCGCAGGCAGCTTGCCCGCGCCGTCGCGCCCGGCCCCACCGGCCTGGTGATCGATCTGGCGGCGGGCACGCTGGACGTCAGCCTGGCCCTGTGCCGCCGTTACCCGGAAATCCGCGTCCTTGCCGTGGATATTTGCGAGCCCATGCTGGCCTACGGCCTCAAGCACAAAGTGCGGCCGGCCGAAGCGCCGCGCATCGCCACCATGGTGGCCGACGCGCGCAAGCTCCCGCTGCCGGACAACAGCGCCGACGCCGTGACCATGGCTTTTGGCATCCGCAACGTCCTGCCCCGCGCGGAAGCGCTGGCCGAAATGCGCCGTGTGCTGGTTCCGGGCGGCCGGGCCTGCATTCTGGAATTTGCGCCGGTAACGGCCCCGGTGTTCGGCGCGCTGTACCGCTTTTACCTGACAACGGTCATGCCGGGCCTGGCCTCCCTGCTCAGCGGCAAAAAAGAAGCCTACGCCTATCTGGCGGAAAGCGTGGCCGCCTTCCCGCCGCCGGAAGCGTTCACCCGCGAAATCAAGGACGCGGGCTTTCCCTTTGTCCAGCACTTCCCCATGACGCTGGGCGTGGCCAACCTGCATGTGGCGATTAAGGCGGATTAACTTTGCCGTTGTATTGATACTGACGATTGTCAGGATGGGCCGAAATTTCCTGAAATGCTTTCGCCCACTGTTCGATCATGCATTCCGGAAAAAAAGTGCCTCGGCCCCCAAGCCCTGCATGTAACAATCCCACCGCCGTAAAGGTATGGTACTCATAGCCAGTAAAAGGCTGGCCGATTTTACTTTGTGTCGTATCGCATGCCGCATGGCATCTCTGTATGGCTACATATCCCATCAAGTTCTTTAAGAGCCAACGCCCTGTAATCCCCCTGATAAGTGCTCCTCCAAATTCGGACAGATGTGATTGCTGCTCACTCAGACGAAGCGATCACGGATGTCCATTTTTTAAAGACGAATAGCGGGATTGAAGGCTCCCTTATCATTTACCAGGAGCCGAAACAGGATTCCATAACCATGAACTCAGCCTGTGGATACGAGATCAAACCTCTGTCATTAATTCTTTGATCAACTCAAAAACAGAGCCCGCTCAGCACATATCAATCACAACTGGAGGTGTTGCTTTATATAATACACTACCGATTAACAAGGATTTTTTGACACACCCATGACCACACTCCAGTATTTTGCATAAGGATTTTTCATGCGCATTCAAGTTTTCCTGACAGGGTTTCTTTTACTTATTCTGTGCTGTTTAACCGCTTGTGAAGACCAACTCGGTGCGGCGGGTTATGTGGTGGGAGGGACGATAGACGTCGCAAAAAGGAGTTATGATTCTACAACAAGGAGAAGTGAAGTCTGGAATTCTTTGCCTGATGCATATAAGGATGTTTGTTCACAGGTGTTACTTGGAAAAAAAAGATTAAGCGCGTGGGAATGGGTTGATATAACGTATTCCGACCGCAAAGCCCTGTATCCTCAACTGATACATTTGCTGCGTACGGTCCCTTTGAAGGAAGGTGACGACATAAACGAATCTATTCTTTACTGCTTGGATAAACTTGTCGACATTTATCTGGATAGGCCGGATTCTGTGGATGAGTATTGCTCGCTGCTGGAATCGGTTACTCGTGATGCCGAGTATTTTTTAAATCTCTCCAGCACCTCGCCCATAAATGGAAAAATCGCGGGAACTATCATGTGCGGTGCGATTATTTTTGATGTCCACTCCTATTCTATGGAATGGATACGTAAGACTGACATATCTGTAAGAACGCGAATCGCGGATGTGACCGTTCGATCCATTGATGCTGCTGGGGGGATGAATGTGAAGAGCGAGTCCGTACGCAAGCATACGGATTTTATAAAACAATAAACCCCGATGTGCAGGCCGCATCGCTTTGGGCGGAAAAACAGGCTGCCGTTTTTCTCAAGGTGAATTTTGAGATCCTTTCAACGCCATAGACAAAAAACCCCGCGCCAGGCGCGGGGTTTTTTGTGCGCGAACAAGGCGGCTCGCCCTGTTTTCGCCAACAAAGCGTATACGTTAAATCCGGCCCAGAAATTGCCATCTTTTCAGCAGGTTCGTAAACTGCTCCGTCGTCACCGTCTCGCCGATGGTGTGCGTCCAGAAATCGCCCTCGTCAAGCTGAACAACGGGCGTCCGCCCCGTCAGGTTGTTGCGGGCCAGGAGCGGCGGTTCGCAATTGGAGTTGACTTGCGCCTTGAGGCCGAGTTTTTGCAGCGCAACGCGCAGATTGGGCTCCATGGCGTTGATGCGCGGAGCGCTGTCATCCCAGATACAAATTTGATGCATTTTTTCGCTCATTTCCAACATCCTTTCCTAAAGGCCGGCCTCAGCCGGTCGCTGTTGACGTATTTTTTAAATATGCAGCCGATTCCCCGGCTTGTCCAGTGGTTCACACGCTGTCCGGGTAAAATTCCCGGCTTGCCGCGCGCCATGCCTTGCGCTACCTTTCTGAAAGAATTTTGGCCTTTTTGCTGATTGCGAGGAACCCTATGAGCAACCCCTGCGTATGGCTCGCCCATCGCATTTCCTTTGGTGAAACCGATGCGATGGGCGTTTTATATCACGCCGAATACATTCATATTTTCGAACGGGCACGTGGAGAATTCAGCCGCGCGCTCGGTTGCCCCTATACGCAAATCGAGCAAAACGGCATCAGCCTGCCGGTGCGCGAAGTGGAGTGCCGCTACCGCTCGCCGGCCCGCTACGACGATCTGGTGCAGGTGCGGGTGGAAATTTCGGAATGGCGGCGCGCCTCGGTGCGTTTTTCGTACGCCATGTACGACGAACCCCGGCAGCGCCTGTTGGCGGAAGCCATGACCCTGCACGCCTGCGTCAACCCCCAGGCCAAACCCGTGCCCGTGCCGGACTGGCTGCGCCAGGCTTTTTCCTGATCCCTTAGGCCAGCGGATCGTCCCGCCACAGCGTCACCGCGCGGCATACGTCGTCGCGGCGGCCGTCGTGCTCCTTGAGGATGGCGTGGGTCAGCCGCCAGCGCGCGCCGGTCTGCGCGTCGCCTTCCCCGCCGACTTCCTCCTTCGCGCAGGCGCTGATCAGCGTGTCGCCGGGGAAGCACTCGGCGCGGAAGGTGATGTCCATCAGCAGCGGCGTTTGCGGCTTGCCCGGCCGAGCGGGCAAGGGCTCCAGCAGCCACGAAAAATAGTGCGCGTTGTTGACGTGGCCGTTGATGTCCAAATCTTCCCGGCGCACGCGCAGCGGAGCTTCGGCGTCCGGCTCCCCGGCCAGGCGGGGCAGCACGCGGCATAAAAAATCTTCGCACGGGCGGGGTTTTTCGGGATAGGCCCGCGCCAACTCCTCCGGCACAGCGGCCAGCTTGCGCGTGGCGAGATCCATGACCGACCACGCGCTGCCGCCGCTGACCAGCAGGCTGTCCGCTTCGTCGTACACCTCGTAGCCGCGATGGCCGAAGCGATCGAGCGTGGACGGCCAGGTGCGCACGCGTAACGCCTCGCCGGGCCTGGGCAGGCGCTGGATGCGCAAAATCTGGCGCGACAGGATCCAGGTCAGCCCCATGGACATCAGCACTTCATCACCGAAGCCGAGGCTGAGCGCGCTGAGGCCTGCGGCCTCCTGCATCCAGTTGGCGAGCGAGGTCAGCGAGGCCTGCCCGTTGCGGCCCGCCTCGCCGTAGCGTACGCGCAGCGGGTATTCATAAATATTGTCGCCGTTGTTCATGGCGCGTGTCTCCTCCGGACTTTGCCCCGCGCTTTCAGGCCGTGGGGCGAAACGTCAATATTGCGCTTTCCGGCCTGTCAACGTCAAGCATTGGCCCATAAAATGAAGGCGGACGGCAAACGCGGGTTTGCCGTCCGTCCGGACAAAACGGGAAGCGGGAACGCGCTAGACGATCTGGCTTAAAAAGTGCTGAAGGCGCGGGTTTTGCGGACGATTGAAGATCTCTTCCGGCGTTCCCTGTTCCACCAAGGCGCCGTCGTCCATAAAAATAATGCGATCCGCCACTTCGCGGGCAAAGCCCATTTCGTGGGTCACCACCACCATGGTCATGCCTTCGCGGGCGAGCGAGGCCATAACCTCCAGCACTTCGCCGGTCATTTCCGGGTCGAGGGCGGAGGTGGGCTCGTCAAAAAGCATGATGTGCGGCTGCATGGCCAGCGCCCGCGCTATGGCCACGCGCTGCTGCTGCCCGCCGGAAAGCGTGTTGGGATACACGTTGACCTTGTCGGCCAGGCCCACTTTTTTCAACAGATAGAGGGCGCGCTCTTCGGCCTCGGCCCGCGAGCGCTTGCGAAGCTTCATGGGAGCGACGGTGAGGTTGCGCAGCACGGTCATGTGCGGGAAAAGGTTAAAACTCTGGAACACCATGCCCACGTTCTGGCGCATGAGGTTGATGTCGTGCTCGCTGGCGAGGATGTCCTGCCCTTCCACGCGGATGGAGCCCTTGTCGATGGTTTCCAGGCGGTTGATCGTACGCAGGGCCGTGGATTTGCCCGAGCCCGACGGCCCGATGATCACCACTTTTTCGCCGGGGGCGACATCCAGGGAGATGTCCTTGAGCGCTGCCAGAGCGCCGAAAAACTTCCAGACGCCGCGCATCGAAATCGCGGGCGCCGCCGGGTTGGCGGACGGCTTAGTGTCGGCGGTCATAGCTGGAAAGCCTCCCTTCCACATGGCTCAGGCCCTTGGACAAGAGCAGCGTGATGATCAGGTACACCAGGGCGATCACCGTGTACGTCTCAAAATATTCAAAGGTCTGGGAGGCGTATTCCCGGCCGCGCCGCAAAAGATCCGCCACCGCGATGACCGACACCAGCGAGGTATCCTTGAGCAGCGCGATGCATTCGTTGCCCACGGGCGGGATGATCGTGCGCATGGCCTGCGGCAGGATCACGGTGAACATGGTCTGGGTGCGGGTAAAGCCGAGCGAGCGGGCGGCCTCGGTCTGGCCCTTGGGCACGGCCAGAATGCCGGCGCGGAACACCTCGCCCATATACGCGCCGTAACAGAAGCTGAGCGAGGCCACCGCCGCCACCATGGGCGAAGCCTGAAAAACGCCCCCCAGCGCGTAATAAATGTAAAAAAGCTGCATGAGCAGCGGAATGCCGCGTATAACTTCCACATAGGTGGAGGCCACAAGGTTGATCGCCGGGTTGCGGGCCAGGCGGCCAAGGCCAGTGACCAGGCCCAGCGGAACCGCCAGTACGATGGAGACCAGCGTGATTTTAAAAGTCATGAAAAGCCCGTCGGGCACAAAGGTCATGACCTTCCAGTACGGATCGGGCCGGTAGACGCAAAGGCCTATCAGCGTCGCCACCGCAGCGACAAAAGAGAGATTCCAGGCGCTGAACAGCCTCCGGTCGCTCGGGCTGCTCATGGCCGGGCCTTCCGTCAAAATGATGGGCGGGGCGACTTCCGTTTCCAGCGGGCCTTTTTCCGACATCGTGCTCCTCCGAAACTGCGGGGATGGAGAAAACCGCGCCGCGCCCGTTGCCGGACGCGGCGCGGAGCATGATTACTCGTCGAGCCACTTCTTCTGAAGTTCCGCCTCAATGCCGCGATCTTTGACCGCCTGGATGCCCTTGTTCAGCTGCTCCAGCAGGGCGGTGTCCGCCTTGCGCAGCGCAAAGCCGTAGTACTCCACTTCGTCGGTAACCAGGGCCACCTTCATGGACTCGGAATAGCCTTCCTTGCGATCCGCATAGAACTTGGCCACGCGGTCGTCGCACATCACGGAGTCGATGCGGCCGTTCTTCAGGTCTTCCATGGCCAGGCCCACTTCGTCGTACGTGCGGACAACAGCGCCGAGGCCCTTGGTTTCATTAAGTTTTTGCGTATACAGGATACCGGTGGTGCCGATCTGGCCGCCCACGGTTTTGCCCTTCAGGTCTTCCAGCGTCTTGATGGGCGAATCGTCGCGCACCACGAGGGCCTGATAATTTTCAAAGTACGGAATGGTGAAGGCCATGGTGGCTTTGCGCTCTTCCGTAATGGTTACGGAAGACACGATCACGTCGCACTGCTTGGCGGCCAGGGCCGCAAAAATGCCGTCCCACGCGATATTGCGGACGTCGGCTTCCAAACCCACTTCCTTGGCCGCCGCGCGGACGTATTCCGGGCCGTAGCCCGTCACTTTCTTGCTTTCATCCAGCATTTCAAAGGGCGGCCAGGTGGCGTCGGTGCCCACCACAAACGTATCCGCCGCGTGGGCGGGCAGAACGTTGAGCAGCGCGGCCGTCACGGCGAGAAGCAAACGCTTGTACATGATTACTCCTGTGGCTCAAGGGTGAAACTGAAGATAAACGGGATATGCACGCCAAGATAATTCGATTTCATGCTCTATGAGGCCGTTTCTGTCAAGGCATTGTTTTTCCTCGGGGATTGTGCCATAATCATTCATTATTCTCACGGAGAAACCATGCCGGAAACCGGCCTTGCCGACGCCTACATCTGCCTTGGCTCCAATCAGGGCGACGCCCGCCTCCATCTGGCGCGGGCGCGCGAGGCGCTGGGCGCGCTGCCCGGCGTGGCCCGGGCCGTTTTTTCCTCCATTTACCTGACCGAACCGCAGGAAAAGCACAACCAGCCCTGGTTCCACAACCAGGTCGCGCGGCTGGCCTGCGAGCCCGCCCTCACCCCGGAAACCCTGCTGGACGCCCTGCTGGCGATTGAAACCCGCCTCGGCCGCCTGCGCGATCCGCAGGATCGTTTCGGCCCGCGCGCCATCGACCTTGATTTGCTGCTGTTCGGCCAGGAGCGCCGCCGGACGGAGCGCCTCATCCTGCCCCACCCGCGCATGGAGCAACGCGCTTTTGTGCTTGTCCCCTTGCGCGAAATCGCGCCTGACCTTATTATTCCGGGCAGTCGCACGGTGGACGACGCCCTGCGCGCCCTGCCCCATACCGTGGAGGGCGCCACGATTTTCCAGCCACCCGCAAAGGAGCCGCCGCATGGCGTTTAAAATTATTTTGTTCGCGCTTGTCGCGTATGCGCTGTATCGCCTTTTTATGAACGACCGAAACAAAAAATCGGACAGCGCCAAACAAACCCGGGACCATCTGATCGCCACCGGCGAAATGGTCAAAGACCCGGTATGCGGCGCGTATGTGGAAGTGGGCAGCGGCGTGACCGTGCGCGACGGCGACACCGTCACGCATTTTTGCAGTTACGAGTGCCGCGACAAGTACATCAAGCAATTGCAGGAACAAGGCAAAATCGACAGCTGAAGCCGCGGCTGATCGTTTGCGCCGCTGTTAAACAACGCGCCGGGCGCCCGTAAGACGAAAGCATCGTCCCGCGGGCCGCCCGGCGTTTTGTTCGCCCCTGCCAGTCCGTTCAGGGCATGACCGAAATTTTGTTCACCACGGCGCGCACGCCGTCGGTTTCACGGGCGATTTTCACCGCCAGATCCATCTGATCCTTGCGCAGCACCTGGCCGCGCAATGTCACAACACCCTTGGTGGTCTCCACCCGGAGATCCAGGGAATCCAGGCCCTTCTGCGCCAAAAATTTGCCCTTGATCGCCGTGGTGACGGCGCTGTCGTCCAGGTAGCCGCCCACTTTGTCGGCCGTGCCGGAAACCGTGTCTTTAAAAGAGCCGCCGGACTGGGCGACGGCCGCCGGAGCCAGAGCCAAGACCAGCGCGCAGATCAGAGCCGCGCGCGCCATGCCGCGAAGTATCGTCATCGTCGTTCTCCTTGTTTTTTTGCAAAAGAAGCGGGGCCTGTCCGCAAGGCCATTACAGGGGGCCGCATAAAAATATCCGCTGCCGGATGTTTTGACAACTCGCACGGCCTGGTGCAGTTTAACATTGAGATGATCCACGGTTTGGACACGATGTTCTTGTGCTTAAGTTTCACGCCTCCGCCGGCGCTTTACGCCGCGATATAGAATAACAAAAAAAATAGCACGGTTGACCGCTAATACGTTTCCTCCGAAGCTCGCGCCATCCGCGAAACGATCCGCCGCACGACCGGGCGGAAAAGGAAGCGTATCATGAAACAAGCCATCCTGCGTCACCTCCTCCTGCTGCTCGTCTGCCTGCTGCCCGCCGGATACGCTCTGGCCGCGCAGGCCGCCCCATCCACCACCCCGCCCGCGCAATCAGCGAACGCGGGCCTCCTCAGCCCGGAACAGCTTGAACAGCTCGTCGCGCCCATTGCGCTGTATCCGGATGCCCTGTTCGCCCAGACGCTCATGGCCGCCACCTACCCGCTGGACGTGGTGGCCGCCGCGCGCTGGCTTAAAGCCAACCCCAACCTTTCCGGCGCGGATTTCGACAAGGCCCTGCAACAACAGCCCTGGGACGCCAGCGTCATGGCGCTGACCAAATTCCCCCAGGTGCTGACCATGAT
This sequence comes from Mailhella sp., assembly GCA_031552135.1. Taxonomy (GTDB): domain Bacteria; phylum Desulfobacterota; class Desulfovibrionia; order Desulfovibrionales; family Desulfovibrionaceae; genus Mailhella. The sequence goes on along the minus strand of JAVBMS010000007.1, from coordinate 19,304 downwards.
GAACGAGCAGCTCGACTGGACGGAACAGCTTGGCAACGCCTTTCTCGCCCAGCCGCAGGACGTCATGAACGCCGCCCAGCGACTGCGCGCCAAAGCGCGGGCCGAGGGCAACCTGGAATCCAACCAGCAGCAGACCGTCACCGTGGAGCCCGCGGCCGGCCCCGGCCAGCCGCAAACCATCGTGATCCAGCCCGCCCAGCCCGACGTGGTCTACGTGCCCACCTACAACCCGACGGTGGTGTACGGCGCCTGGGCCTACCCCGCCTATCCGCCCATGCAGTGGTACCCGCCGGGCTATGCGGCGGCGGGCGCGGTGATCTCGTTCGGTTTCGGCGTCCTCGCGGGCTACGCGATGTGGGGCGATACGGACTGGTACCACGGCAACGTCAACATCAACGTCACCAATTACCAAAACTTCACGGGCCGCACGATCAATCCGAATAACACGAACGTCTGGCAGCACAATCCCGCGCGGCGCGGCAACGTGCCGTATCAGGGACGCGTGGCGGACAGGTACCGCAACCCCCAAACCGGCAAGACGCCCGCCCAGGAACGAGCCGCTGCGCGCGAAGCCTTTCGCGGCCACACGCCCGACGGCGCGGGCATCGCACGGCCCGGCCAGGGCGGAGCGGGCATCGCGCGGCCCGGCCAGGGTGGAGCGGGAGAACGGGATCATCGCCTCGGCCAGGATGGCGGCGGAGTCCGCAATCCTGAAATCGCGCGCCGGGCCGACGGCGAGCGGTTCGACGCCCAGGGAGGCGTTCAGCGCCCGGCGCAGAACATCCAGCGCGGAACCCCGCAAAACCGGGCCTTCCACAACGACGGCGGCCCGCGCGCGCACCAGGAATTCCAGCGCGGCGAAGAAAGCCGCCGCGTCATGCAAAGCCACCCGACCGGCGGCGGCGTTCGGGAACGGCCGCAAATCCGGCTGCCGCGCCCCTAAAGCAAGGAGAATGCCATGAAAAATATTTTGCCCGGCCTGGCGCTTGCCTGCCTGCTCCTGTCCGCCCTGGCGGCTCCGGCCGCGAACGCGGCCGATTCCGCGCCGGCCCGGAGTTTCCCGACGCCGGTGGCCGCCGCCGACGCCCTGTTCAACGCCCTCAAAACGAACAACTTCGACGAAGTGCTCGTCCTGCTCGGAGCGAGCGCGCCGGGGCAGGATACCGAGGCCGTCCGGGGCCTGATCGAGTCCGACAACCCCGACCTTGACGCCTCGGATCGCGCGGCCTTTCTTGCCGCCTACGAAGCCAAGCACGTCCTCAGCCCCTACGGCGAGCGTTACATGCTGGAGGTTGGCCAAGACGGCTGGCCCTTCCCCTTTCCGCTGACGCGCGGCGAGGACGGCCACTGGAGCTTTGATCCCGTCGCGGGCAAGGCCGAAATGGAAGCCCGCCTCATCGGGCGGAACGAAATCGCGGCCATGAACGCCTGCCTGACCTTTGTGGAAGCCCAGAACGAATACTACCGGCTGAACCCCGAAAACGCGCCCGTGCGGCATTTTGCCGCCGCCATCGCCAGCGAGCCCGGCAAGCGCAACGGCCTGTACTGGACAACCGCGGAAGGCGAGGAGCCCAGCCCGCTCGGCGCGCTGGCCGCAAGCGCCGATGTTGGCCAGCAGCGCTACGGCAAGCCGTTCCACGGCTACCGTTACCGCGTGCTGACCGGCCAGGGGCCCAGCGCTCCGGGCGGCGCAGCCTCCTATCTGAAAGACGGCCTGCTGACCGAAGGCTTCGCCTTTATCGCCTACCCCGACGAGTACGGTGTTTCCGGCGTCATGACGTTCCTGGTCGGCCAGGACGGCACGATGTACGAGGCCAACCTCGGCAGGCGCACGGCGCAGATCGCGCAGACGATGACGCGCTTCAACCCGGATTCCGCCTGGCGCAAGACCGAAAAACCCGAATGACGACAAAAGGCCCGGCGTATGCCGGGCCTTTTGCGCCAGTACAGGCCGCAAAGTTTACAGCTTCATTTCCGGCATGGACGAAACCTTGGCGGCGGCGCGCTTTTCCGGCGCGCCCAGCAACAGGCGATCCACGCCCGGCGCCAGGGCTTCCGCTTCGCGCCCGGCGTCCGCGTCGTCTTCCAGCAGCGCCCTGTCGGCCAGGAGCGCGTCCAGAGCGCGGGAAAGGCGCTCAAGCTCCAGCCGCGAGGATTTCTGCTGCTGCAATATGGCCGCAAGCGCCCGATCGTGATTGCGAACGCAGAAAAAAACCATGACAAATACGCCGGCAAAAAATACAAGGCAGAACACCAACCACCAAAGCATCACGTCCGCCATCCCCGCTTCCTTTCGCCGGACTTGCGTTGCTCCGGCGCTTCCCGTATTGATCCAGCAAAACGCCGGCACACGCGCCGGAGTTCTCCCGCGAAAGCTGTAAACTCTTTACCGCGTCAACGCAAGAACAGCGTCATCCCCAGGCGCAGCAGCGCGTCCGGCGCGCGGAACCGCCATGCCCACCACTCCCTTGCGCCCCCGGCTGCTTGTGGCCGATGCCGACGGCCAGATTTACGACGACCCCGATCTGCTCATGTTGTGCCGCCGCGGCCGCGAATGGACGCTGCCGCGCCCGGACGAGCTTATGCCCCTGCCGCCCGAAAGCGAGCTTTTTCTCCTGCCCGGCCGCCGCGCCGTCGGCCTGGACCCGGAAAGCGGCGAAACGCTGGAGCTTGAGGAACTGGCCGTCGCCGCCTTTGTGGCGCCCGCCCACACCCTGACCGCCCATCCCGCCTATGTGACCCAGCAGGGCGCGCCCACCCTGCCGCTGTTCGCCTACGGGGCGGTCGGCATGGTCGGCGATCGCTTTTATGTGTGCGCCAAAAAGGTGGACGAGGACACGCGCCAGGTCTTTGCCGGCATTTCCGACAAAACGGTCAAAAAGGCGGCCCGCGCCCTCATGGAGCGCTTTCCCCGCAACCGGCTCATCCAGCACCTCATGAACAACTGCGTGCTGCGCTACGCCTGTCCGGCCGCGCGCAACCTCTGCCTGGGGCGGCACGAGGCCCCCCTGCCCGTCTCGCACGTCTGCAACGCGCGGTGCGTGGGCTGCATCTCCCATAAAAACGAGGATACCCTGTGCGCCACGCCGCAGGATCGCCTCACGTTCACGCCCACGGCGGAAGAACTGGTGGAGGTGATGCTGTACCATCAGGGCAACGAAACCCAGGCGCCGATCTATTCCTTTGGCCAGGGCTGCGAGGGCGAACCGCTGACCGAAGCCGCGCTGCTTGTCGAAGCGGTCAAAACCTTCCGCGCGCGCGGCGGCGTGGGCACCGTCAACCTCAATTCCAACGCCTCGCGGCCGGACGCCGTGGCCGCCCTGGCCGACGCGGGCCTCAGTTCGCTGCGCGTCAGCCTCAACAGCGCCCGCCCGGAAGTGTACCTCCGCTATTACCGCCCGCGCGACTTCACGTTTGACGACGTGCGCCGCTCCATACGGGAAGCCCGCGCGCGCGGCGTGTTCGTGTCGTTGAATCTGTTATATTTTCCGGGCATTACCGACTGCGAAGAAGAACTGGAAGCCCTGACGGAACTTGTAATTTCCTGCGGCGTCAATTTTATCCAACTACGGAATCTGAATATTGATCCTGAAATGTATATGGGGATTATGGACGGAATCTCCTTCGGGCCTGCTGTGGGACTTTCCAATTTTCGAAAACGCCTGAGAAAGTCCTGCCAAGACTTGAGTTTTGGCTACTTTAATCCGGCTGTTGCAAAATAATTGACAAAAATAGCCTCCGATTATCTACCAAAGACTTGCTTTACGATAAATGTGAATTTATAACAGGGGAAACACAAGGGGTGGTGACTTGTAAAGACCGCCTTTTCAAGGAGAAATCGTATGGATGATTATTTGAAGCAAGCTCTGGAAATCGTGAAGGCGCAAGCAACAGTCCGGGTGATGTCCGAAGAGGAAATCACTTCAATGGTGCGGGTGTTGTCCGTCAAGCTGCGCCAGATGGAAGAAGCTCCGGCCGACACGGATGAAAACACGGTTCCCGCCATATCCGCCGCTAAATCGATCAAAGAAAAGTCCGTTACATGCCTGGAGTGCGGAAAAACGTTTAAAATCATCACCCGCAAACACTTGGCCCTGCATAACCACGACCTGGACAGCTACAGGGAAAAGTGGGGCATCAAAAAGACCTGCCCCCTGGTCTGCAAAGAACTGCAGCGCGAGCGCCGCAAGAAGATGAAAGAAATGCGTTTGTGGGAAAAGCGCCGCGGCAGCGCGGGCGCCGCCAAAAAGGCCTAAGCCTTTTCCGCCCCGCCTGCCATGCCCAAAACCAATGCGGCCCGCATTCTGGATGCTTTGGGCATACGGTACGAACTCCATGCGGGGCGCGTGGACGAAGATGATTTGTCCGCTCTTGCTCTGGCCGGAACCCTCGGGATCCCGCCGGAGCAACTTTTTAAAACGCTGGTGGCCAAGGGTTCCGACGCCGCCGGACAACATGTGCTGATGGCCTGCATTCCCGCTCCGGCCGAGCTTGATCTCAAAAAGCTGGCCAAGGCCTCCTCCTGCAAACAGGCGATCATGGCGCCCCTGCGCGATGTGCAGCCGCTCACGGGCTACATCCGGGGCGGCTGCTCGCCGATCGGGGCCAAAAAGAACTACCCGGTCTACCTGGATGAACAGGCCGTGCTGTGGGATCGCATTTACGTCAGCGCGGGCCTGCGCGGCGTTCTGCTTTGTCTGGCGCCGGACGATCTGGCGCGCGCCACCGGCGCGACATACGCCGATTTATGCTGCGACTGACGGCATTGCCGGCGCGCCGCACGCCGATTTATGCAGGGGCTGCCGCGCGTGGTACGCCGCTGTTGTAAACGCGGTACGGAAAAACTTCTGCCGGACCGGCAACGCATGGCGCACCTCCCGGCACTGCAAAATCCGCCCGCAAGCCTGTTGCGGGCGGCCACGGCGCGCGCCTGGCCATCCATTCCTCCGCATCCATCCGTTTCCTGACGCATCCTTTCGCCATCCTCGCCCCGTGGCGGCCGCCCTGCGCTCCGTGTTTGCCGGCGGGGCTTTTCAGAAAGCTTTTCGTGGGTTATTATGACGCGCGAAAATACCATTCTAACGACACGACAGCGCAGCATCGCTGAAACGGCGCGCCGGGCAACAATGCCCAGTCTCCACACGGCGCCGGAAAAACCGTTCAAGGGTACGCCAGCATGAAAATTCGCTCTTCCCTGCAACGTAAAGTGGTGCTTATCCTGCTGGTTTCCATGAGTGTGCCGCTGTTTTTCACCTGGTATATCGCCAAAAGCCAGATGCAGGCCGCCATACTTCAGGAAAAGGAAGGGAAGCTGCTGGGCTTTGCGCACATCCTCGACGCCAAGCTCGGAGCGGGCGGCTTTGACGCCATTCTCCGCGAGGCCGGAGCGGAACAGGCGCCGGCCGCGGAGCAAATCGCCGTCATCAACAGGGCGCTCGCCTCGGTGACGGACACGGTGGCCGCCGCAAGCCCGGGGCTTGGCGTCGGCTATTATTCGCTCAAACTTGACGCCATCCTGACCTACGGGCCCTCCGACCAGTACGGCGACGCCGTGGGCCGCGCCATTCCGGCGGATCACCCCGGCCGCATCGTCATGGCGGAAGGCAAGCCCCTGATCCGCTCCGGAACCATGGTGCGCGGCAATATCCTCAACGCCATGATGCCCGTGACGCGCGACGGCGAAATTCTCGGCTACATCTGGGCGAACGAGCTCAGCACCGAAATTATGCGCCAGCTTGACGCCATGGCGCGCAACACGCTTTTGATCATGACGCTGTGCCTTGGCATGGCCGTGGTCGCCATCGTCATTTTTTCGCGGCGGCTGGTGCGCGACGCCGATCGCATCATCCGCGGCGTGCGCGCCATGCGCGGCGACCTTTCCACCCGCATCGCGGACTCCAGCGGCGAGCTTGGCGAGGTGGTGCGCAGCATCAACTCCATGGCCGAGGATCTCAACAAGGCCAACATCGAAACCCAGCGCGCCATTGCGGTGCTGCAAAGCGTGATCAACAACGTGGACGCCACGGTCTACGTTTGCGATCCGCAAACCAAAACCCTGATCTATACCAACGACTACCTCTGCCGCCTGATCGGCCGGGACGATTTGCAGGGCAAACTGTGCTACGAAACGCTGCAGGGCGCTTCCGAACCCTGCTCCTTCTGCCCGCAACGCCAGTTGTTCGCCAAGGACGGAACCCCCAACTTCAACCTGGTGCGCTGGGAAACGCATAACCCGGTGATCAACCGCGATTTTTTGGTGACGGATCGCCTCATCACCTGGCACGACGGCCGCCTGCTGCACATGGAAGTGGGCACCGACGTGACGGAGCGCAAGGCGCTGGCCGTGGCCGAAGCGGCCAACCTGGCCCAGCGCGATTTTCTGGCTCGCATGAGCCACGAACTGCGCACCCCGATGAACGGCGTGCTGGGCATGACGCATGTGGCCCTGCAAGCGGATCCGCCGCCCCGGCACCGGGAATACCTCAAAAAAATCCAGTCCTCGGCTTCGCTGCTGCTTGGCATCATCAACGACATTCTGGATTTTTCGCGCATCGAAGCGGGCAAAATGAGCATTGAGGAACACAACTTCAACCTGCGCGATACGCTGGCCACCATCCGCGAACTGATCACGCCCCGCACCGAGGAAAAAGGGCTGGACTTCAGCATCACCGTGGACGATTCCGTGCCCGTTTACGTTGTGGGCGACGAACTGCGCCTCTCCCAGGTTTTGCTCAACCTGCTGGGCAACGCTTCCAAATTCACGCTGGCCGGCACCGTGTCGCTCGCCGTGCGGGCCGAGCCCTCCGCATCCGGCGCCATACGCCTGCATTGCGCGGTGGCCGATACCGGCATCGGCATAAGCGCCGAGCAGCAAGGCCTGCTTTTTCAGCCTTTTACACAGGCCGATTCCTCCACGTCGCGCGAGTTTGGCGGCACGGGCCTCGGCCTTTCGATCAGCAAAGCCCTGGTGGAACTTATGGGTGGCGCCATTGCCATCAGCAGCGAAGCCGGCAAGGGCAGCGTGTTTTCTTTTTTTGTGGAACTGGCCGCCGGCGAAGCGCCCCAGGGCGAAACGGCCGAACCGGCCGCGCTGGCCGAGGCGCGCTACGACGGCCGCCGCGTCCTGCTGGTGGAGGATAACGACATCAATCAGGAAATCGCCCTGACCCTGCTGGAGGAAACCGGACTGTCCGTGGACGTGGCGGACAACGGCGAGGCGGGCGTGGAAGCCTTTACGCTCCGCGACTACAATTTGATCCTGATGGACGTCCGGATGCCGATCATGGACGGGCTGGAAGCGACGCGCCGGATCCGCGCCAGCGCCAAACACGACGCCAAAAGCGTGCCCATTATCGCCATGACGGCCAACGCCATGAAGGAAGACCGGGACGCCAGCCGGGACGCGGGCATGAACGCCCACATCGCCAAACCCATTGACGTGTGGGAACTGAAAAGCGTGCTGGCCCGCGTGCTGGGCGCGCGGGAATAGGCGGCCCGGGAATTTAGGCCTGCGGGCCTTGCGCGGGGCGCGGCAAAAGCCGCTAGGCCAAAAATTTGCCGAGCACGCCCAACATTTCGCCCAGATGGATGGGCTTGGCCAGATGCCCGTTCATCCCGGCGTCCATGGCCTGCTGCACGTCTTCGCGGTAGGCGTTGGCCGTCATGGCGATGATGGGCACGCTTGCCGCGTCGGAATGCCCGGAGGCCCGTATGGCGAGCGAGGCTTCGTAGCCGTTCATTTCCGGCATCTGAATATCCATGAAAATAAGGCTGTAATACCCGGCGGGCGAAGCCGTCAGCTTGTCCACGGCCTCGCGGCCGTTGCAGGCTGACTCGATCGTCACCCCGGTCGGGGCGAGCAGTTCTTCCACGATCATGCGGTTGATGTCGATGTCTTCCACCAGCAGGATGCGCACGCCGCTCAAATCCAGCTCGGCAAAATCCACGGCCGAGCGCTCGCTTTCGGCCTCGCCGCTCGGCAGCGCCAGTTCAAAACGGAACGCCGAGCCCCGGCCGGGATGGCTTTTCACGCAAATTTCGCCGCCCATGGCGCTCAGCAGGCTTTTGCTGATCGAAAGCCCGAGGCCCGTGCCGCCAAAGCGCGCCGCGATGGTGCTGTCCGCCTGCTCAAAGGGCACGAAGAGCCGGGCCACCTGGTCTTCGGTCATGCCGATGCCGGTATCGTACACTTCAAAACCCAGGCGCAGCATGCCGCCCGGCGCGCCCGCCGCTTGCAGCAGGCGGATGCGCATGCCTACTTCGCCGTTGTCCGGCGTAAATTTGACCGCGTTGCTCAAAAGATTGAGCAAAACCTGGTTGAGCCGCAACTTGTCGCCCACGGCCGCCGCGTTTTCCGGCACGTCCAGATCCACATGGAACGCAATGCCTTTTTCCGCGCAGCGCGGGGCAATGATGTTCGCCACCTCGCGGAAGGCCTTGCACAAAAGGAACGGCGCGCTGGCCATTTCCATTTTGCCGGACTCGATCTTTGACATGTCCAGCACGTCGTTCAAAACGCCCAGCAGATGATGCGACGACGCCAGGATCTGATCGATGGACGCGAGCGCCTTGTCCGCGTGGCCGATATGCTTTTTGGCGATTTCGGCCATGCCGATAATGGCGTTGAGCGGCGTGCGGATTTCATGGCTCATGCGCGCGAGGAAGGAGGTTTTGGCGCGCGAGGCCACGCGCGCCGCCTCTTCCACCTGCTTGCGCTCGGTGATGTCGCGCGAAATGCCGAGGAGCCCAAGCACTTCGCCGTTCTGGATCAGCGGCGCTTTCAGCGTTTCAAGCAGACGGCGCCCGCCATCCGGGTACACGACCATTTCCTCAATGGCGTTCACCTCCATGGAGCGGAACGTCTGTATGTCCGCCTCGCGGAAGGCGCGCGCCATATCTTCGTGAAGCGCAAAAATTTCCGTATCCGTCTTGCCGATGATTTCCGCTTCGGACATGCCGGCAAAACGGGAAAAACTGATGTTGCAACTGGTGTAAACGCTGTTGGTATCCTTGCAGAACACAAGATCAGGAATGGTGTTGTACACGGAGGACAGCATGGTCGTTTTAAGGCTCAGTTCCCTGGTGCGCTCGGCCACCTGGCGGGCCAGCGTTTTGCGCAGGCGGTTGTTCCACCAGAGCACGGAACCCGCAAAACCCAGCAGCGCCAGCAGGGAAAAGACGCAGATCAGCAGCAGATAGACGCGCGTTTTGGCCAGCTCGCCGGAATAGTCGAACACCCGGCTGACCCAGCGCTTGGAAATCGCCTCCGTTTTGACGAAGCGTTGCGCTTTTTCGATGATCGACGCCAAAGTTTTTTCGCCGGTATTGAAGCCGAACCGCGATTCAATGGGATAATCAAGAACGATGTTGGCCTTGTAGCCCGGCTGTTCGTGAAAATTTGTCCGGCTCAGCAAAAGATATTCGGACGCGGCGTGCAGATCGATTTCGTCGCGCTCCAGCGCGGCAAAGGCCTCATCCTCGGTGTTGTACACAAGCGGCGTATTGCCGGGAAACCAGGCCGTAAAAATCTCCTCGTACACCGTGCCGCGGACGACGCCCACCCGTTTGCCCATCAACTGGTACAATTCCAGGTCCGGATAGGCCGATTTGGAAATGAACGCGGCCGACGTGGTGGTGTACGGCGTTTCCGTCCACACATAGCGGCCTTTGCGCGATTTGGAATACACCAGTTCGGACAGGAGGGCGGCCCGGCCCGAGGCCAGCGCGGCGAGCGATTCCTCCCAGGTGGCGCCTACGTCGGCAATGGGCGCAAACCGCAGGCCGGTCAGCGCCGAAACTTCGTCCAGAATATCAACGGCAATACCCTCAAACCGCTTGGTTTGGTTGTTAAAAAAACTGACGGGATAATTGTCGTCCTCAAGCGCCACAGGAACGGCGCGGCCCGAGCGCGCCATATGGGCGATATAGTTTCGCTCCGCGGCGGAAAGACGCTTGTTCAGTTCAAAACGGCTGTAATCGCCATTGCCCTGCGCGTAGAGTTCGGGCAGCACATCGTTGCCGCCGCTGCGCAGGTATTTGTTGAACACGTCCACCAGCGGCCGCAGGCGTTCCTGCGTGGCGGCCACGGCTATCGGCAGGTAGACCAGGGGAAAAACATCCTCCGCGCGCAAAAAATCGTTATCCGCAAAATACGGGCGCGACACGCCCTCCTGGAAGAAGGCGTCGATGGCCTTTTCCTCCAGCATTTGCGCCGCCTGGGCCTGATTGTCCACATATATCAAAACAAACGGCTCGGCGTACACTTTTTTGAAAAGCCCGGGATGCGGCGAGCCGGCCAAAAACGCCAGCCGGGGCAAGCGCAGCCGGGCAATTTCCTCCAGCGGCGGCGAGCTTTTGCGCATGTACATGGTCAGCGCGCGTTCCGCCACGGCGTCCGACAGGATAAGCGCTTCGCGCTGTTCGGACGAAAGGATCATGTCGCCAGCAAAGTCGATCTCCCCGTTTTTCAGGGAGGCGGCCAGGCCGTCCCAGGGCAGAATGCGCGGCGTGAACGGCATGTCGAACAGCGCGGAAAGCAGACGGCACAAACGCTGGGCGTAGCCCGCCACGTTGCCGTTGCCGTCTATGAACGCTTCGGTGGAATACATCACGCCGTAGACAAACGCGGCGTTCTGAGCGCGCAGGGCTTCCACGGCGGCCTTTTCCGCTTCCGTAACGCCGGGAATTTCCGTGTAGCGCGGGATGGAGGGCAGTTCCGCCAGCGCTGCCGGAGCATCCGCCGCGCCGGAAATGACAAGGCAAAACGCAACAAGGCACGCGGCAAGGCACGCGGCAAGATGCCGCCGCATTGCCCGTATCCGCCCGGACACTTCCCTGCCCGTCATCCGTGACCCCATTGCGCATTCCGCCACAGAGCACCCCGCGTCGTGTCAACTATCACGGCAGACTAATTCGCCCGCACGTTCCGGTCAAGCGGGCCGCGCATCAGTCAGGCTATGGCGGACGCCCCAAAAGCAAAGCCACCGGAGAGTCTTTCTCCGGTGGCTCCGGTTCGCAAAAAAGCGGCCGCTCAGCGGGCGCCGTCGTAGGGGGTGTAGGGAATGCGGACAGCCACGCCGCTGGCGTCCCAGGCGTAGGGCAGGCCTTCCAAAAACGGCTTGCCGCGCATGGCGTTGAGCGTCAGCGCGGCCACGGCCCGGCCCATGCCTTCGGCGTCCTGGCGGACGGTGGCGCTCATGACGCCCTTGTTGATGGCTTCCACGGCCTGGGGCACGGCGTCCACGCCCACCACGGGGATAAATTGGGCCGGATCGCCGTTTTCCAGATTATGGCCCTGTTCGGCCAGCGCGGCGATGGCGCCGAGCGCCATGGCGTCGTTGTTCGCCAGCACCAGTTCGACAGAATCGCCCGCGGCCAGCGCCAGCGCCATGGCCTCGCGGGCCATGCCCTCGTCCCAGTTGCACACATGGGTTTCGCCCACCTGCCGCATGTTCACGCCCAGCTCCACGGCCCGGCGCACGCTGTATTCCGTGCGGGCCAAGGCCTCCGGGTTGTCGGGGTTGCCCTGGAACATGGCGTACTGGAACACGCCGTCCTTGTTGCGATCGTATTCGGGATGCGACGTCCAGAGCCGGTGCACGATGTCGCCCTGCATGACGCCGGCGTCCTTGGCCACGGTGCCGACAAAGCTGGCCTTGTCGTAAGCCTTGATGGCGTCGAGATCCGGCTCACGGTTGAAAAAGATCAGCGGAATGCCCGCTTTTTTGGCCTGATCCACAAAAGCGGCCGTATTTTGCGTATCCACCATGTTGACGGCCAGGGCGGCCGCTTTGGCCTGGATCTGCTCCGCGAACTGATCGTTTTGCAAAATCTGGTCGCTCCGGGCGTCCAGCACCGTCACCGTGGCCGCGTCGCCAAGGGCGCGCTGCAAGGCGTCGCTGACCAGGGCGATGTAGGCGTCGTCCTTTTTGTACACCAGCACGCCGACGGCGGGTTTGCCGGCCGCGCCGGGCGTGCCGGACGTGCCGGCGGGCGCAGCGTTCCCGGGGGCCTCGCTGTCGCACGCCAAAAGCGCCAAGGCCATGCACGCCGCCAGGGCGCACGTCGTTCCCGCCCGGAAAACGCGAAGCATAGTCATACCGGTTTCTCCTCGGAAGCGGCGGGCCCCCAGGTCAGGAGGACGTCGCGCAGCTCGTTGATGTTCAAAGGTTTGGTGATGTGGGCGTTCATGCCGGCGGCCAGGCTTTTTTCCCGGTCGCCGCTCATGGCGTTGGCCGTCATCGCGATGATGGGAATGCCGGCGGCGGGCAAATTGCTTTCGCGGATGCGCCGGGCCGCCGTCAGGCCGTCCATGATCGGCATCTGGATGTCCATCAGCACGAGATCAAAGGGCGCTTCGCCCACAAGGCGGACGGCTTCTTCGCCGTTCGGGGCCACGCTCACGGTCACGCCCATGCCGCTCAGGATGCCGATGGCGATTTCCTGATTGATTTCATTGTCTTCCGCCAGCAGCACGCGCAGGGGCGGCAACGGACGCTCCGCGGCGGCGTTTTCCGCCGGGACCGCGGCCGGAGCCGACGTGGCGGGCCGGAGCAGAACGGTAAACGAAAATGTGCTGCCCTGCCCCGGCTCGCTTTGCACGGTAAGGTCGCCGCCCATCATGCGCACCAGGGAAAGGCTGATGGCGAGGCCCAAGCCGGTTCCGCCGTATTTGCGCGTCGTGGAGCCGTCCACCTGCGAAAACGACTCAAAAATGCCCGCCTGGGCTTCCTTGCTGATGCCGATGCCCGAATCGCGCACGCTGAACAGGAGCATAAGCCCGTCGGCCCGGCGCTCAAGCAGCGAAACGCGCAGACGAACAAAGCCGTGCTCCGTGAATTTCAGCGCGTTGGTGCAAATATTGACGCATACCTGGGAAAGGCGGAGCGGATCGCCCTCCAGCAGATCCGGCACGTCATCGTCCACGGCAAAGGTCAGTTCCAGGCCCTTTTCCTGGCTTTTGACGCGCAGGAGGTCGTGCACCGAATTCAGCATGTCGGACAGCGAAAACGGCACGCTGTCGATGTCCATTTTGTTGGCTTCGATCTTGGAAAAATCGAGGATATCGTTGATGACGCCCAACAGGGTTTTGGCCGCGCCGTCGATGCGCCGCAAATAGTTGAGCTGGCCGGGCGCGGGGTTGTCGGCCATGGCCAGGTAGGTCATGCCGATAATGCCGTTCATGGGCGTGCGGATTTCGTGGCTCATGCGGGCCAGAAACTCGCTCTTGGCCCGGGTGGCGGCCTCGGAACGGGCCAGCATGTCGGTCAGCGTGGAAACCATCTGATCCAGGCTTTCCGCCAGGTCGCCCAGTTCATCCTTGCGGGCGAGGCCGGTGGCGTGCTCGCGGTCGCCCTCCGTGACGCGCCGGGCAAAAAGGCTGAGCCGCCGGATGTCGCGCGTGACCGGCACGATGAAGTACAGCACGCAGATCAGGGCCAGCAGGGCCGAAAGCGCCGCCACCGCTATCGCGGGATTCTGGATCGCGGTAATGTACGAACGCATGTAGCTTTGATCCGCGATGACAATGGCGTACAGATCCGTCTGCGGAATATGGGTGAAGGCGACGTCCTTGATTTCGCCGTCCAGCGTCACCTTGGCGTTGCCGCTGACCGCCGCCGCCAGGCCGGCCAGCCAGGCCGGGTTGGACACCACGGAGCCCACCCGGTTTTCATCCGTCGCGGCCGCGATAACGCCGCCGCCGGTCATGACCAGGGGCGTCACGCCCGGGCGGAGGATTTCGCGCAAAATGGGCCGCGTGATCTTGGTCAGCTGCAACGTGCCCACCAGCGCGCCCGCCTTGCCGTTGTACAGCGTCTTGAGCGTCAGGGGCAGCAGCATTTCGCCGCTGGCCGCGCTCAAAAAAGGCCGCGACACCCGAAACGTGTTGGCGTCCATGGCTTCGCGAAACCACGACAACTCAACGAGCGAAAGCTTTTCGTCGCCCTCGCGGAACACGCCGGCCACGGCCACGCCCTCCGCGTTGCGCAGGCAGAACGACTCGTAGTAGCCGCAGGCCTGCATGACGCGGCGCAGCAGGCCGCTCAGGCGGGCGCGCTCAATGGCGTCGGCCGGGTCGGCGGCCAGGACGGAACTCATCTCCAGCGCCTCGGGCACGCCGGGCAGGCCCGCCGTCAGCACCATATCCTTGCCGGCGCGCTGGAGCTGGATGGAAATGCTGGTGCCCACCGCGCGGGCCGCGTCGTCGATGCGGCTGGACTTGACGTAATCAATGACGGAATACGCCGTCCGGATGACAAATGCCGTGGAAATGGACAGCATCACCAGCAAAACCGCCACAATGGACAGGGGGAGTTTTGTCCGCAAACTGAGGTGCTTCACCGGGATCATCCTTCATGCACTGCGTGCGGGCTGTGATGACGACGAAACGGTGGCATATCCCCCAGTAAAAGTAAACTGAGGTATAGCTTCATTTGCTGGCAAAAAACTGAGATGAGGCGATAACAATCTGAGGTCTATTGATGCGCCAGAACGTACACGATGAGTTCCAGCACCGAGGCCGCGCGCGCAAAACCCGCGGGCGGATCAAAAAACGCGGCGTCCTGATTGCCGCCGGGGCGGATGCCGGTCAGTTCCACGCTGTCGCCGGTCAGCTCTTCCCCTTGCAGCGAGCGGATTTTTTCCATGCGCAGGGGAAAGGGGGTCAGGCTGCTGTTTTCCCACGCGATCAGACAGATGGAAGACACCGTGCCCATAAAATCCGCCACAAAACGGCTTTTGACGCGCCGGGCTGTGTAGGCGCCGCTGCGGCCCTCGCCAAGGGCAACCGCGCCTTCCTCGCGGATCGAAAGCATGGGCGCGCCCAGCAGCACCAGCGAGTCCGCCACGCGCGCGGCGTAATCGCGCATGTCCTTTTCGTCCCCGCGCAGCGGAATCACCGCGTAGGTCTTGAGATTTTCGGCCACCGCGTACATCGCCTTCTGCTCCGGTCGCACGATGACGTAGATAAGGCCCGCGTTGCCGAACTGCACGTCGATACGCGCCTTGGCGCCGTCCACCGCCACCGTGCCGCAGGGCCGGGGCGGCAGGCCTTCTTCGCGCAGGAGCACCGTGGCATGGTAGGCGTCCGCCCGCGCGGGCGCGGCGGGCAAAAAAGAGAACACGGAGCAAAGCGCGGCCAAAACCAGGATGGGCAGCGGGCGCGGTGCAAAAAGGCGTTTCATGGGGCGACCTTTACGGTTGGGGTGCGGGTTGCAGGAGGCCCGAGGCCACGCGCGCCGGAGTCAGCACCGCCGGCAGGCCGGGCCGGGTATTGCGGCCAACCAGACGCCAGCGGTAGGCGTCCGCCCTGCTCGCCGGGCAATAGGCGAAACTGAACGCGCCGTCGTTGCGCATGACGTCCGCCGGGCTGACGGTGTGGCTTTCCTGCGCCACAAAGGGGCAGCCGGCGCATGAATCGTCGTAGGGCTGCAATTCCAGCGTCATGCCCGCCACGTTTGCCGCCGAGCCGCCCACCGCGCCCGACACGCTGAGGCAGCCGGGGCCGGACACCGTGGCGTTGACATGCCGCCACGAAAAAAGCTGCTCGGAATAGTCCGGCGTTGGATTGCCTTTTTTGCCGCAGGCCGCGGTCAAAGCCGCGCACAACAGCAAGACGAGCGCCAGCGCGGCAAGGGCCGGACGGTGCTGATTACTCATGGTCGCCCCACAGGGATTTCCACTCGGCGAGCTGGTTGAGCGCCGCCATAGGGGTCAGAAGGTTGAGATCCAGATCGCGCAGGGCTTCCAGCAAGGGGTGCTCCGGCGCGGGAGGCGGAGAGGGAGCGGGCGGAGGCGGCGCGGGGGGCGCCAGACCGGGCAGGGTCAGGCGTTCCGGCCGGGGTGAGGCGCCGCGCGTGCGCTCCAGATCGGCCATGATTTCCCGCGCGCGTTGCACCACGGGCATGGGCACGCCCGCCAGGCGCGCCACTTCGACGCCGTAACTGCGATCCGCCGGGCCGGGCACCAGACGGCGGGTAAACGTGATGTCGCCGTTTTTTTCCGTCACGGCCACGCTCATGTTGTGCACGCCGGGGACGGAGCCCGCCAGCGCGGTCAATTCGTGGTAATGCGTGGCGAACAGCGTGCGGATGTGCCCCCCGGCCCGGCGGCTCAAATCTTCCACCATGGCCCAGGCGATGGCCAGGCCGTCGAACGTGCTGGTGCCCCGCCCTATTTCGTCCAGAATCACCAGACTGCGCCGGGTGGCCTGGCGCAGGATGCGCGCGGCTTCCGTCATTTCCACCATAAAGGTGCTGCGGCCCTGGGCCAGATTGTCCGAAGCGCCCACGCGTGAAAAGATGCGATCCACAAGGCCCACGCGCGCCGACGCGGCGGGCACGAACGCGCCCATCTGGGCCAGCAGGCAGATCAGCGCCGTCTGCCGCAAAATGGTGGACTTGCCCGCCATGTTGGGGCCGGTGATCAGCACAAGGCGGCGGGCGTCGTCGATATGGATATTGTTGGGGATGAAGGCGGCGCGGCCGATAATGGCTTCCACCACGGGGTGGCGGCCGCGCTGGATGTCGATGTCGTTGCCCTCGTGCACGTCGGGCCGCGCCCAGTCGTTGCGGGCGGCAACCTCGGCCATGGACTGCCAGTAGTCCGCCTGAGCCAGCAGATGCCCCATCAAAAGCAGGCGGGGGCGCTCCTTGATCACGGCTTCGCGCAGTTCGCGGTACAGTTCGTATTCCAGGCTCTTGCGCGCCTCGGCGGCCGAAAGCAGGCGCTCTTCCAGATCCTTGAGCGCGCCGGTGACGTAGCGCTCGCCCGTGGCCACGGTCTGGCGGCGCTGGAAGTGCGGCGGCACGGGCGCGTCCTTTTGCGACTTGCCCAGCTCGAAATAGTAGCCGAACACCCGGTTGTAGCCCAGTTTGAGCCTGGGCAGGCTATTGGCTTCCTGCTCCGCGCGCAGCAAATCCTGGAGCCGGGCCTCGCCGTGTTCCACCAGATCCAGAAGTTCGTCCAGCTGCGGATGGTAGCCCTGGCGGAACAGGCCGCCGTCCGTGGCCTGGAGCGGCAAGGCGTCCACCAGCGCGCGGCCGAGCAGATCGGCCAGATCGGCCATATCGTCCCATGTGCGCAGCAGGCGGTACAGAGCGGACGGCAGATCGCGCGCGCCCTCCTCGTCCGCCTCCAGCAGCGTTTGGGCCGCGCCCGGCTCGCTGCCCAGCATGGCCGCGCGCACGCCGGGCAGCGCGTACAGGCTTTCGCGCAGGGCTTCCAGATCGCGCGGCTGGCAGCGGTTCAGCAGCACGCGGGTGGAAAGGCGCTCCACGTCGCGCACGCGGTCAAGCCGCTCGCGCAGCGTGGCCCGCTCGTCCGGGTGGGCCAGAAAATACGCCACGGCGTCCTGGGTTTGCGCAATGGGCTCAAGCTCGCGCCAGGGATAGCGCAGGCGCTCTTCCAGCAGGCGGCCGCCCATGGGCGTGATGGTGTGATCCAGCGCGTGCCAGAGCGTGCCCGGCCCTTTGCGGCCGTCAAAGCGCGTAAAAAGCTCCAGGTTGCGCTCGGTGACTTCGTCCAGAATGAGATAGCGCCCGGTGTCCAGCGGACGGAACGGGGCCAGATGGGAGGGATCGCGCAGCAGAACCCGGCTGAGATAGGCCACCAGCGCGCCGCAGGCCTGCGCCAGTTCCGGGCGGCGCTCCAGGCCCAGCGAGGCGGCGTCGGCCGCGCCCTGGGCGGCCAGCACCCGTTCCAGCGCCTGTTTGGGCTCAAAGTGCCCCCGGTAGGGCACGCGCACCACCTGGATGGCGTCCACCAGCTTGAGCGTTTCGGGCAGAGCCAGCCCTTCGGGCACCAGCAGTTCGCGCGGGGCCAGCTTGAACACCCATTGCCAGAGGTCGGCCTCCTTGGACGATTGCAGGCCCGTCCAGAAGCCGGTGGAAGAATCCATCCAGGCGAAGCCGCCGCTTTCCCCGCCCCAGAACAGCGCGCCCAGATAATTGTGCGATTTGGCGTCGAGGCAGGCGTCTTCCAGCGTGGTGGCCGAGGTGAACACCTGGGTGACTTCGCGCTTGACCAGGCCCTTGGCCTGGCGCGGGTCTTCCACCTGATCGCACAGCGTGACCGTGTAGCCTTTTTCCACCAGCTGATTGATGTACGAAAGCACGGAGTGCCACGGCACGCCGCACATGGGGACGGAATCGTCCTTGTGACGGCTGGTCAGCGTCAGTTGCAGCTCGCGCGCGGCGGTGACGGCGTCGTCAAAAAAAAGCTCGTAAAAGTCGCCCATGCGGTAAAAGAGCAGCCCCCCCGGATTCTCCGACTTGATCCGCAGGTAATGCTCGTACATGGGCGTCATTTTAAACGGCGGCTGGCTCATGATCCCGGCGCGCGGCGCAAGGCGGAGGCGTTATTCGGCATCGCGGGCGGAGCCGGCGCGCAGGGCCGCGTTGACGCGCTGTTCGGCATCCTTGAGGCCGTCGCGCAGTTTTTCCTCCGCCACGCGGGCGGCTTCCTGATTGCGGGAAATATCGGTCTGCGCGGCTTCCAGCTTCTTTTCCAGCGCGGCGTTTTTGCGCCGGGCGGTGGAAAGGCGGCCCATAAGCGCCATCCTGTCCCACATCAGCATGGCCAGCACCAGCAGCGCGCCCAGCGTGAAGCAGAGCAGCATGATGGCGTACATGGGCAGGGGGATGGATTCCATGGGCGCGAGGAACAGCACGTCCAGCCGCAGGGTCACCGGGTCGGAAAAGGACGCCTGATTCTGCACAAAGAACATCATGACCAGGAAAAACACCAGAACCAGCAACAACACCTTAAGGTAACGCATTCCCGCTCCTTGTTCCCTTGTTCCTTGCGTCAGTTTGCGCCGCCCAAAGCGGCGAAGACAGGGGCAAAACGTTGATAGGTTCGCGCCAGATGCTCGGGGATGACGCGCACTTCGTCCAGAACCGCCACAAACGAGGAATCGCCGTTCCAGCGGGGCACCACATGCATGTGGACGTGATCGCGGATGCCCGCTCCGGCCGCCTTGCCGAGGTTGAGCCCCACGTTGATGCCTTCGGGCCGGGACACCTCGCGCAGCACGCGGCAGCACAACTGGACGGTCGCCATCATTTCCGCGCATTCTTCCGGGGTCAGATCGGTCACGTCATGCGCGTGGCGGCGGGGGATGACCATAAGGTGCCCGGACGCGTAGGGGTAGCGGTTCAGCATGACGATCATGCCCGTGCCGCGCCACACCACAAGGCGCTTTTCGTCCTCGTCGCGGCTGTCGGGCACGCACAAAACGCAGCCGTCCGGCTTGTCGCCCAGAATATATTCCATGCGCCACGGCGCCCACAATGGTTTCATGTCGC
>JAVBMS010000086.1:0-18285 GCA_031552135.1 Mailhella sp. | reverse complement strand
TTTAATATATTTATCCCCTGCGCCTCCGGCGGGGAGGAGGGGGCCTGTTATGGGCGAAACCTGCGGTTTCTCCCCTCCGAGGCCCCCTGCCTCCACCTCCCCCCGGAGCACCCCTCTTCCGCTGGCCCCTCTCTTTGAACGGAGCCCATCGTCCGGCCGCATGCTCGCCGAAGCGGCTCGGCATGCGACGCCATTAACCGCCCGCACTCCGCTCGCCTCTGGACACAATAGCTGCCAAAGCCATTGCTAAACAGACATTGGCCCTTCTCGTTGAGCAGGCCCCATCGTCCGGCCGCATGCTCGCCGAAGACGGCTCGACATGCGACGCCATTAACTGCCAGCACTCCGCTCGCCGCTGGACATGTTGGCTGCAACGGCCATTGCTAAACGGGCCTCAATGTGCGCGGGCCGTAAGCTATTTGCCTTTGAAAGTTGTTGCCGTCGAAAAGGGTATATAGGCGGGAGGCGATACCATTTTTAAATCACCGGGCTATAAAAATGAATGAATGCAAGAAAATACTGACGCTGGCATAGCAACAGATCGTGCGGTTCCTGTGTCCAGCGGTGTACAAAGTGCAGGCAGTTAATGGCGTCGCATGCCGAGCCGTCTTCGGCGAGCATGCGGCCGGACGATGGGGCCTGCTCAACGAGAAGGGCCAATGTCTGTTTAGCAATGGCTTTAGCAGCTATTGTGTCCAGAGGCGAGCGGAGTGCAGGCAGTTAATGGCGTCGCATGCCGAGCCGCTTCGGCGAGCATGCGGCCGGACGATGGGGGTTTCTCGAAGAGAGGGGTAAAAAGGGAAGTGGGGTGTTCCGGGGGGAGGTGGAGGCAGGGGGCCTCGGAGGGGAGAAACCGCAGGTTTCGCCCATAACAGGCCCCCTCCTCCCCGCCGGAGGCGCAGGGGATAAATGTATTAAAGTCGGTGACGGCGAAGCCGCCCAAAAACCGGGCGCTACGCCCTCCCCGCCGGAGACGTCCCCTCCCCCTTCCCCTCCTCTCTGGCGCGCGGCCCGGGCCTGTGGTAGCTTCGCGCCATGACGAAACACGACACTCCAGGCGAATTTATCTTACCCAACACGCCAGGCGCATTGACCTTGGGCGGCCTCATCCTGGCCGGAGGGCGCAGCCGCCGCATGGGGCGCGACAAAGCCCTGCTGCGCGCGGGCGGGGTCACGTTTCTGGAGCGCGTCGCCTCGCAACTGCGCCATTTGCCGGAACTGCTGCTTTCGGTGGGCCAAGGGGAAGGAAACGCGGGTTCGCCCTACGCCGCCTCCGGCCTGCCGCTGGTCGCGGATCGCTTTCCGGACGCCGGGCCGCTGGGCGGCATCGCGTCGGCCCTTGGCGTCTGCCGCTCCAACGCCCTGCTGGTCGCGGCCTGCGACATGCCCCTGTTTTGCCGGGGGCTGGCGGACTATCTGGCGGCCGTCATCCGCGACGGGGACGACGTCTGCATCTTCACGGATCGCGCCGGCCGGCCGCAGCCCTTGTGCGGCATCTACCGCAAGCGGGCGCTGCCGATCCTCGAGGCGCAACTGGCCGCGGGCGACCTGCGCCTGCAAAGCGCGCTGGCCCGGCTGCGCACGCGGCATTTTTCGCTGGAACATTCGGCCTACCCGGACGAGGCGCTGGCCAACGTCAACACGCCCGAGGAATTCGCCCGCCTGCGCCGCCATGTGCAAGGCCCGCCGATCATCGCGGTGAGCGGCGTCAAAAATTCGGGCAAGACCACGCTGCTGGCCGGCATCATCCCGCACTTGCGCGGCCGGGGCCTGGACGTGGCCGTGATCAAGCACGACGGGCACGACTTCGAGCCCGACGTGCCCGGCACCGACAGCCACCGGCTGCGCCTGGCCGGGGCGAACGGCGTGGCCGTGTATTCGGCCCGGCGCTATCTGATCACGGCCGAGTGGCCGGAAGGGTCAACGCCCGCCGCCCCGGCATTGGCCGCGCGCTTTCCCGGCGCGGACGTCATTTTGCTGGAAGGCGGCAAGGCCAGCGCCTTCCCCAAGCTGGAAGTGGTGCGCGGCGCGGTGTCTTCCACGCCCGTCTGCGACCCCGCCACGCTGATCGGCCTGTGCACCGACACCCCGTGCCGTGTGGAGGGCGTGCCCGCGTTCGCTCTGGGCGACTACGCGGCCATGGCGGATCTCGTATTTAATCTGGTGACCGGGGCAGCCTGATGAGCCTGACGCGACCGCTGCCCGACGTTCCTATGGCGGCCGTGCTGCCGGAGCTGCGCGCCGCCCTGGCCCAACACGGCCGCGCCGTGCTGACCGCGCCGCCGGGCTCGGGCAAGACCACGCGCGTGCCCCTGGCCCTGCCTGGCGAAGAAAACGAAACGGGCACGGTGCTGGTGCTGGAACCGCGCCGTCTGGCGGCCCGCTCCGCCGCGCGCTACATGGCCCGGAGCCTGGGCGAGCCCGTGGGCGGCACAGTGGGCTACCGCGTGCGGCTGGAAAGCCGCGTTTCGGCCCGCACCCGGGTGGAGCTGATCACCGAGGGCGTGCTGACCCGCCGCCTGCTGGCCGACCCCGAACTGCGCGGCGTGTCCCATGTGGTGTTTGACGAATTCCACGAGCGCTCGTTGCAGGGCGATCTGGGCCTGGCCCTGACCCTGGAGGCCCAGCGCGCTTTCCGGCCCGATCTGGCGATTCTGGTGATGTCGGCCACGCTGGGCGACGAAACCGCTCTGGCCGATTTTCTGGCCCCCTGCCCCGTCATCCGCGCCGAAGGCCGCCTCTGGCCCGTGGATATCCGCTACGAGCCCCCGCGCGGGGCCGGCGGGCATGGCATCGACCCCGTGCCCGGCGTGGCGGAGGCCGTGCGCCGCGCCCTGCGCGAAGAAAGCGGCAGCCTGCTGGTTTTTTTGCCCGGCACGGGCGAAATCCGCCGCGCGGCCGCAAAACTGGCCGATCTGCCGCCCCATTGCCGCGTGCACCCCCTGTACGGCGATCTCGGCCCCGAGGCGCAGGACGAAGCCATCGCGCCCGCGCCGCCCGGCATCCGCAAAATCGTGCTGGCCACCGCCCTGGCCGAAACCAGCCTGACCATCGAAGGCGTGCGCGTGGTCGTTGACGCGGGCCTGGCCCGCACCGCGCGCTTCAACCCCGCCACGGGCATGGACTCGCTGGTCACGGGCCGCGTGTCGCAGGCGGGCGCGGATCAGCGCGCGGGCCGCGCGGGCCGGCTGGAGCCCGGCGTCTGCCTGCGGCTCTGGCCCCGGGGCGAGCCGCTGCACGCCGCCATCCGGCCTGAAATGCTGGAGGCCGACCTTACGCCGCTGCTGCTGCAAATCCTGGCCTGGGGCGCGCAGCCCGATGATTTGCCCTGGCTGACGCCGCCGCCCGCCGCCGCGCTGGCCTACGCGCGGCAAACGCTGCTGGCGCTGGGCGCGGCCACGGTCGCGGCCGGGGGCGATCGCCTGCTCCTCAGCCCGCACGGCCGCAAGCTGGCCGAGTTTCCGCTCCACCCGCGCCTGGCGCACATGATGCTGCTGGCGGGCGACGAAGCCCCGCTGGCCGCCGCGCTGGCCGCCCTGATCGCCGAGCGCGATCCCCTGCGCTCGGCCGGGGCCGACATCCGCCTGCGCCTGGCCTGCCTCTCCCCCCACCTGCGCGGCGCGGCCGAACAGATTCTGGCCTGCCTGCCCGGCCCCGGCAAAAAACGGCTGCCCGCGGCATTGCCCGGCGAGGCGGCCGGGCGGCTGCTCGGCCTGGCCTGGCCGGAGCGTCTGGCCCAGCGCCGCTCGCGCGGCGGCTTCCGGCTGGCCTCGGGCCGAGGGGCGGAACTGCCGCCCGAAGATCCGCTGGCGGACGAGGAATTTTTGGCCGTGGCCTCGCTTGACGGAGGGGATGGCGGGGAAAGCGGACGCATCTTCCTGGCCGCGCCGATCAGCCGCGAAGCCCTGCTGGCCGAACACGGCGAGCGGATCGTGCGCGAGGAAAGCGTTGTGTGGGACGAGCGCGCGGAAGCGGTGCTGGCGCGCCGCCGGACGCGTCTGGACGCGCTGATTCTGGACGACGCCCCCCTGGCCGTGGCCGACGGCAACGGGAGCATCGCGCGCGCGAGCGTCCGCGCCGTGCTGGAGGGCATCCGGGGTCTGGGCCTCGCCTGTCTGCCCTGGACGGACGAACTGCGCCAATGGCGCGCGCGGGTGAGCCTTTTGCGCGATCTTGAGGGCGAACCCTGGCCGGATTTGGGCGACGCGGCCCTGCTCGCCGCGCTGGCCGGGCCGGGCAACTGGCTGGAACCGTACCTGAACGGCGTGACGCGGCGCGCGCAGTTCGGCCGCATCGACCTGGCTGGGGCGCTGCGCGCGCTGCTGCCGTACGCCCTGGCCCGGCGGCTGGAGGCCGAGGCCCCCGCGCGGATCACCGCGCCGTCGGGCTCGTCCGTGGCCCTGGATTACACGGCGGAAGGCGGCCCCGTGCTGGCGGTCAAGCTTCAGGAAATGTTCGGCCAGCGCGCAACGCCGCGCATCGCCGGCGGACGCTGCCCGTTGACCATCCATCTTTTGTCCCCGGCGGGGCGGCCGCTGCAGATCACCCGCGATCTCGAAGGATTCTGGAAAAACGGCTACCCCGCCGTACGCGCGGAAATGCGCGGCCGCTACCCCAGGCATCCCTGGCCCGACGATCCCCTGGCCGCGCCGCCGACCAAATGGACGAAGAAACGGACGGCGCCCTCATAAACGGCCGCGCAACGGCGCGCGGTGGAATGCGCGGCGGGCGCCTTGCCTGCCGTTGCATAAACATTACAAACATGGGAAACTCAAAAATACGGACAGCGCACGCGACGTTTGCGCGCGTCGCTGTATGGCGCGGCCCTTGACATTTGACGCGGCGGGCGCATGTATGCCGCGTGATCTGATCGCCGGGCGGGCGCCGTTGTTGCGCCCTGCGGACGACAATCAGCCTCCCCGCGAGGGGAAAGGAAGGCAGACGCATGATCACGATGCAGACCGCCCGAACTTCGGAAATAGACGAAGTTGAGGACGCTATTAATGAGATCAAGAGTCAGATCAACGTCAGCGCGCTTAAAAAACATTCCTGCGGCCTGATTTTCTGCCACATCGACTATGTGGAAAGCGGCGTGGTCGCGGCGCTTTGCGAGGCGTTTCCGTTCAGCATCATCGGCATGACGTCCATGACCAGCGCGGACGAGCACGGCTACGGCCTCTTCGACCTTACCTTCAGCGTGCTCACCAGCGACGAGGTCAGCTTCAGCGCCGGCATGACGGGCAGCATCAACCACGACAACTACACCGGCGAAATCGAGCGGCTGTACCGCCGCGTCCGCGAAGACGCCGGGAGCGATCCGGCGATGATTTTCACCTTCATGCCCTACATGCGCGACGTGGCCGGGTACGAAGTCGTGACGGCCATGGACGAGGCCTGCGGCGGCATCCCGCTGTGGGGCTCCATTACCAACAACATCGACTTCAACTACGAAACCGTGCAGACCATCTGCAACGGCAAGGCCCTGCCCGCGGGCGTGGCCATGCTGTTTGTCAACGGCCCGGTCACGCCCGAATTTATCGTCTCCTCCCTGCCGGAGCGCAATATCGCCAACAACCGCGCCATCGTCACCCGCAGCGACAGGGCCATTCTGCACGAGGTCAACGACCTGCCCATCCTCAAGTACCTGGCCAACATCGGCCTGGTGATCACCAAGGAAAACATCACCACCACGCCGCTGATGGTGTATTACGGCGAGGAAACGAAACCCGTGGCCCTGGGCTTCTATACGCTGTTTGACGACGGTTCGGTGCTGACCGGAGGCGAAATGCCCGTGGGCACGTCGTTTGCCGTGGGCAACATCGACGCGGAAGGCATCACCGAATCCGCCGAGGACGGCCTGAAGCAAATTTTGGCCCACCCGGAACGGCAGGCCACGCTGCTGCTGCCCTGCGTGACGCGCTACATCATGCTGGCGCCCGATCAGGAAAGCGAACTGCGGCTTATCCAGCAAAAACTCGCCGTAAGCGGCAAACCCTTCATGATGGGCTACTCCGGCGGCGAAATCTGCCCGATGCGCGGCCCCGACGGCGTGTACCGCAACCATTTCCACAATTACTCCTTTTGCGCGTGCATGCTGTAAGGCGGTGGAGTCTTGCCCGGGGATGACGTGAGCACGCATGAGCAGGAACGCGACGCGCTTGCCCGCCTGACGCTTCTGGAGCGTGAGAACCGCAAGCTGAACCGCGAGATAGCGCATTTAAAAAACGCCATCGTGCAGGAAAAACTGGCCTCCACAACGGTGCTGAACCAGCACAAGGCCAGCACGTTCCTGCAACGCGAGCGCGAGCGCTATCTCACGCTTTTGCTCGCCAATTCCCCCAGCATCATCCTGTTTTTAAACCCCAGCCACCGGGTCGAATTCTGCACGGAATACTTTATCGCCAAGGCGGGCTTCCGCGACGCGGCGGACGTGCAGGGCCACACCCTGACGGATGTGCTGGCCCGCTTTCTTGACGCGCCGGAGCTCGACGCCCTGCTGGAGCACACCCAAAAAGCCCTTGCCGCCAACGCGCCGCTGACGTTTGACGTGCGCTTTCGCTTCGACGCCGGCAACGGCGCGCCTGGCGGGCGGGACGAGCGGGACGAAGAAAGCGCGGAGCACGCGGAGGAATACTTTGCGGGGCTGGTGGCGCCCATGAAGGACGAACAGCAGCTCGACAACGGGATCATGCTGATGTTCCACGACGTCACCGACCTCAAACGCTCGCGCGAGGAAGCGCTGGCCGCCAGCAAGGCCAAAAGCGCCTTCCTGTCCAACATGAGCCACGAAATCCGCACGCCCATGAACGCCATCATCGGCATGACGTCCATAGGCAAGCAGGAAGCCACGCCGGCGCGCAAGGATTACGCGTTCGAAAAAATAGAAAGCGCGTCCATCCATCTGCTGGGCGTCATCAACGACATCCTCGACATCTCCAAGATCGAGTCCGGCAAAATGGAGCTGTCGCCCATTGTTTTCCGCTTTTCGCAAATGCTGGACAGGGTGCTGAGCGTCAGCGCGCTCAAAATGCGGGACAAGCGCCAGCATTTTGAGCTGGTCGTGGATCCCGCCATTCCCGACCTCCTGCTGGGCGACGATCAGCGTCTGGCGCAGGTGATCACCAACATCCTGTCCAACGCGACCAAGTTCACCCCCGACGAAGGCTCCATTTCGTTCACCGCCTCGCTGGCGAGCCTGCGGGGCGACACATGCGTCATCCACATGGCCGTCAGGGACTCCGGCATCGGCATGTCGCGCCAGGAGCAGAGCAAGCTCTTCAACATCTTCCAGCAGGCGCAGGCCGGCACGGCGCGCAAATACGGCGGCAGCGGCCTGGGCCTGGCCATTTCCAAGCGCATTCTGGAACTGATGGGCGGCGAGATAGAGGTGGAGTCCGAAGTCGGCAAGGGCACCTGCTTTTCTTTTACCGCGCCCCTCGGCATCCCCGACGCGGACGCGGCGGCGGAGGCCGCGCCCGCGCAGGGCCTGAGCCACGGCGAGGATTTCTCCGGCAAGACCATCCTGCTGGCCGACGATGTGGACATCAACCTGGAAATAGCGATCACCCTGCTGGAGCCGACGCATATCACCATCGACACGGCCCGGGACGGGCGGGAAGCGTTTGAGGCCTTTGCCGCGCAGCCCGACCGCTACGACCTGATCCTCATGGACGTGCAGATGCCCGAAATCGACGGCCTGCAGGCCACCGCGATGATCAGGGCGCTGGCCGCGCAGGGCGTGCCGCACGCCGCCTCCGTGCCGATCATCGCCATGACGGCCAACGTCTTCAAGGAAGACATCCAGCAATGCCTGGACGCCGGCATGAACGCGCATCTGGGCAAGCCCATTGTGCTGCGGGACGTGCTGGACGTGCTGGCGCGCTACCTGGCCTGATGCCCCTACAGGCGCACCGCCTGCAAGTATTCCAGCAAATTGAGGCCCTTCTGGCGGCAGTCGATGTAGCACAGCGCGTACTGGCGGAACGTGAGCCAGTGCGCGTAGGCCGGATAGCGGCGCTCCTCCCCGGCGAAAGGCAGGCCGAAATGGCGGCCCACCGTGGGGTGGATGGGCAGGTGAAAGTGCGGATCGCACGAAAGCTCAAGGCCGGCGGGCAGATGCTCCGGCAAACGGGGCAGGCCGAGCGCGGCCAGCGCGGCGTCGGCCACGCGGCGCATCAGTTCGGGGCCGGGGTGGTTGACGGTGCTGAAAAGCTGGACGTCCCGCCAGTGCTCCTCAATATAATCCACACAGGAAAGAATGGCCGAAGCCTCGCGCCGCCGCTCCAGGGCCTGCGATTCGTCCTTCAGGGCGTCCAGATCGTAGCGGGCGGTCAGCGTGGGGCTGAGGTACAGGCGCAGGATTTCCGCCGGGTTCAGGCCCTGATCGACCAGATAGTCCAGGTAGACGTCGCCAAAATGCATGGAGCTCTGGCTTGTCCACAGCGGCCAGTAGCCCTTGAAAAAAAGATTGGGCAGGCACAGGGCCGTGGCGTGCGCGGGCAGCCGGGACAGCAGGGCGGCCGAGGACAGCCCGCCCCACTGCGGGCCGAGATCCTGGTACAGAAACAGCGAGCAGGCGGCGAGATCCTCGTCGGGCACGGGCTCGCGGATGTAGTTGACGTAATGGCGGATGCTCCAGCGGGCGGCAAAAGCGGGCGACGCGGCCAGCAGGCGGGCCAGCGGCTCGCCCTGGCAGTTGGCGTGCAGGATGCAGCGTTCCGGCCGCCGGGGGAAAGAAGTGGGCAGAGACATTGCCATGCGCGACTGATACATTATTTTTGTTGCATTAACAAGGGATTGGAGAAAGCTTTTAGCAAAGCCGCTCTTTGGCCTTGCCGCTTTTGCTGTTGGCTGCTAATTTCAGAGCGCTTCACCAAAGCCGGAATGATCCGTTTTCCGGCGGCAACGTGGACCCGAGGGGGGAGAATGTTTGCCAAGCTGTTACCTCGTTCAGCGCCTTATTTTGACTATTTCGCACGCCAGATCGCCATTTTGCAGGAAATGACCGGCCACCTCGACTCCATCGTCAACGCGGCGCAGGACGCGGACGTCAGCCTCAAGCACCTGGCCCGGCTCGAAGCCGAGGCCGACACGCTGCACCACACCATCATCCACGAACTTTCCCGCACCTTCATCACGCCGATCGACCGCGAGGACATCTACGCCATCAGCCGCGGCCTGGAACGCACCATCGACAGCGTCAACGGCCTCGGCACGCGCTTTTTCCTTTTTTCCTTCGTGCATGTGCGCTTTCCCGCCAAAAAAATGGTGGACGACATGCGCTCCATCGCCCTGGCTATCGGCGACATGCTGAAGTGTCTGTGCGCCCACAAGGAGCCCGGCGATCCCGTGGACGTGATCCAGGGTCTGAAGGAAAACTGCGAAATGCTGCTGGGCGTGGGCCTTGGCGAATTGCAGGACTCCGAAATCCACTCCTTTGACCAGGTCAAGCAGCTCATGGTCTGGGTGCAGTTGTACGACAGGATCGAGCAAACCGTGGACTTGTTTGCCGAACTGACGGACACGCTGGAACAAGCGGTGCTCAAGTATGCCTGATCTGCCGCTCATGCTCGTGCTTATCGTCATCGTGGCGCTGGTGTTCGATTTTACGAACGGCGCGCACGACTGCGCCAACGCCATCGCCACCGTGGTGTCCACCAAGGTGCTCTCGCCCAAAGCGGCCGTCATCATGGCGGCCGTTCTCAATTTGGGCGGCGCCATGCTGGGCGAGGAAGTGGCGGCCACGCTCGGCACGGGCATTGTGAACACCGATCTGGTTGCGGGCTCGCAAATGCTGGTGCTGGCCGCGCTGTTCGGGGCCATCGCCTGGAACGTGATCACCTGGCGGCTGGGCATACCGTCGTCGTCGTCGCACGCGCTGATCGGCGGCCTCATGGGCGCGGCCATCGCGCACACCGGGCTGGACGCGCTCAACGGCCCCTCCATTGTCGATAAAATCCTGCTGCCCCTCATCCTCTCGCCGCTGGGCGGCTTTGTGGTGGGCTTCACCATCATGGGGCTGATTACCGTCTTGTTCTGGCACGCCAGCCGGCACAAGCTGAACGGCGTGTTCCACAAAATGCAGGTGCTTTCCGCCGCCTTCATGGCCACCAGCCACGGCCTGAACGACGCCCAGAAAACCATGGGCATCATCACGCTGGCGCTCTTTTTGTTTGGCGAAATTTCGGTCATCCATGTGCCGCTGTGGGTCAAGCTGGCCTGCGCCATGGCCATGGCCGCCGGCACGGCCGTGGGCGGCTGGAAAATTGTCAAAACCATGGGCCACAAAATTTTCAAGATGGAACCGGTGCACGGCTTCGCGGCCGAAACCTCCGCCGCCATCGTGATCAGCACCGCGTCCATCATGGGCGCGCCCGTCAGCACCACGCACACGATCACGGCCTGCATTTTCGGCGTGGGCTCCACGCAGCGCCTCTCGGCCGTGCGCTGGGGCGTGGCGGGCAACCTGGTCATAGCCTGGCTGCTGACCATCCCCGCCGCCGCGCTGATCGGCGGGCTCAGCTTTGAAATCCTGCACCTGCTGGGCCTGGATTCGTAACGCGCCGGACAAACGCATTTCAACGTTGAAATGCGCTCCTGGGGGAAAGCGCCGCACTTCACGGGAACCGGGACAGAGCGGCCCCTGCCCGCCGGAAGCCGGCCGGCGCGGCTGGCCCCGCGCTATGCCGGCTTCTGCGTCATGCCGAGTTTGCGCATGCGGGCGCGCAGGGTACCGGGATTGATCCCGAGAATATCGGCGGCATTGCCCCGCCCGTGCACTCGTCCGCCGGCCTTGCGCAAGGCTAGGTGGATGTGCCGGGTCATGGCCTCGTCCAGCGTGCATATCTCGCCGTCTCCCGGTTTTCTGCCGCTTGCCGCCTGGCTGTGAAAAACCTCGGCGTCTTCCGCCGGAGAAAGCAGCACCGGCGAATTCTTCGCCCTGGTATGGAGCAGAGCCCGTTCCACCCAATTGCGCAACTGCCGGACATTGCCCGGCCAGTCGCGCGTGTACAGGGAGCGCATCAGTTCGGGCCGGATTTCCGGCTGATAGTCAAAACCCAGATCCACCGCGCAGCGACGGCAAAAATAGTCCGCCAGCACGGCGATGTCGTCCCTCCGCCGGTCCAGGGCGGGAACTTTGATGACATACATGTTGATCCGGTACCACAAATCCTCGCGGAAAGCCCCGGTTTTAACCTGGGCGGCCAAGTCTTTGTTGGTGGCGGCAATCACCCGGAAGTCCAGCAACACACGCTTGGGACTGCCGATACGCTGAATCTCCCTGGTTTCCAGCACCCGCAGCAGGCGCACCTGAGCCAGCGGGCTGAGTTCGCCGATTTCGTCCAGATACAGCGTCCCCCCGTTGGCCTGCTCAAAGTAGCCTTTATGGGCCGTCACCGCGCCGGTGAACGCGCCCCGCTCGTAACCAAACAGTTCGGCTTCCATCAGACTTTCCGGAATGGCGCCACAGTTCACCTTGACAAAGGGGTGGCCCCGGCGCGGCGAATTCTCGTGGACGGCCTCGGCCACCAGTTCCTTGCCCACCCCGGTATCCCCCATGATCAACACCCCGGCGGAGGTGGCGGCCACTTCGTCAATTTGCCGCAAAGTCATGGACAGCCCCCGGCAGCGCCGAAGCATGGCCCGGGCGCTTTCCGGGCCGGTGGCGGCGTTGAGCAGGCTCCGCGCCGCGCGCATTTCTGAAGCGAACAACACGCGAACCAGGTCGGCAATGGGCTCCCGCAGGCGGCTCAGCATTTCGGCGTGGGCAACGGTGAACGCGCAGGGTTCCACGGCCCGCAACCCCATAAAATAGATCGAGTCGCCCTCATGAAAAAGCTCCATGCTGAGGATGGAGCGATGCACATCGTCGATCTTCTGCATGTTGGCCCACAGCGCCCCGTCTTTGCGCGTGTCGTCAAAAATATACAAGGCGTTGCCGCCGATCGTGCGCTTGTACGGGAGCAGGCTGGTCCGCAGGCCTTCACCGTAGGATACGCGGGGCAGAGAGATGTCCAGGTTGTTCAGTTCCACCAGGATGGCTGTTTTATCGGGATCCTGCCGGCTGCAGGAAATATGCGTGGCCGGAATGAACTCGCTCAGCACCTTCATCAGCACGGAAAAGCTGTATTCCAGTCCCAGCTCGAAGCAGAATTCCTTGATCACCTTGGTAAAGAAATCCGGGGCGGGGAAATGCATGGCGCCTTCCTAGTTGTTAAATATGTTCATAAAATGGCGCACATTTCGTTAAATATCAATAATGAATACCCCCGACCACTATTAACATAGTAAAATAATTTATTATATATATTGGCATATTTCTAGCATAATAAGCATTATTGTCAAATACAACCATTACTTCTCTTTCAAGGAGCGCTTATTATGCCCAAAAACGCGGTAGTCATTATGTTCGATACCCTCCAGTTCAACTATCTGGGCTGTTACGGCAACAGCTGGATCAAAACGCCGAATATGGACCGCCTGGCCCGGGAAGGCGTCCTGTTTGAAAATTCCTACACCGAAGGTCTGCCCACCATCCCCTGCCGCCGGGCCATGTTCACCGGCCGCTACACCGTGCAGGATTCCGGCTGGCGCCCGCTTTCCATAGACGACACCACCATTGCCGACCTGTGCTGGGGGCACCCTATCGACACCGCACTGGTTTTTGACTGCGCCCCCTACCGCCAGCCGAAATTCGGCTACACCCGCGGCTTTGACAAAACATGGTACGGCCACGGCCACGAGCTGGATCAGTTTTTTTACGAAGACCGGCCCATCCTGCACGTCCGCATGGAGGACTACTACTACACCGATTCCATCCGGCGCGCCCGCAAGCACCTGGGCGATGAAGCCGTGGAATTCTCCCTGCTGGAAATGAAGGGATTCCTGGCCCAGATCCAGGACTGGAAAAGCCCGGAAGACCGCTATGTGGCCAAAACCGTGACCGCGGCCATCGAATACCTGCGGCGGGTGGATCGCAGCCGGCAGTTCTTTTTGTGGATTGACAGCTTCGACCCGCACGAACCCTGGAGCCCCCCCTCCGTGTACACGGACATCCCCTGCCCGTACGACCCCGACTGGACAGGCAACGACGAGTTCATGCCGTTCATGGGCGACGTGGCGGCGTTGTATACCGAGCCGGAACTGCACCACATCCGCATGCTGTACGCCGAGTTGGTGACTCTGTGCGACACCTGGCTGGGCAAGCTGATGGACGCCATGCGCGAACTGGGCCTGGAGGCGGACACCTTGCTGATGATGGTTTCCGACCACGGCCAGCCCCTGGGCAACGGCGAACACGGCCACGGCATCATGCGCAAGTGCCGTCCCTGGCCCTACGAGGAACTGGTGCATACACCCCTGCTCCTGCGCGCCCCCGGCATAACGCCCGGTCAGCGCGTCCAGGCTCTTGTGCAAAGCTGCGACGTGGGCCCCACCGTACTGGACTGGCTGGGCGTGGGCGTACACCCGCGCATGCACGGCAAAAGCCTGTTGCCGCTGGCCCGGGACGAAGCCAAAAAAATCAGGGATTTCGCCATCGCCGGGTACTACCGGGGCGGCGTGTCCATCATCACGGAAGACTGGTCGTACGTGCACTGGACGCGGGACCGTGAAGCCATGGAATTTATGAAGGATCTAAAAAAACAGATGGCGGACGCCTCCATGGCCAACACGGAAATGACCGGCCGCTCCGCCTCGCCGGGCCACGTGGCCACGGACGAACTGGAAACCCGCATGGACGCCAATACCCGGCTGCAGGCCGCTGCCTCTCTGGACGGCGCGGATCAATGGACCTGCACGCCCAGCGCCACTTTCGTCATGCCGGAAGGCGACGAGTTGTATAACCGCAAAACCGACGCCTTCCAGTTGAACAACGTCATCAAGGAGCATCCCGACATCGCGAAAGATCTGCTCCAGAAACTGCGCCTGTTCATGAGCGACTTGCAGGCCAGCTGACCACCCAGCGGAACGGCTGACGCCCGGGGCGGAAGTCCCGGGCCTGGATGGATAATCAACACGTGGTGAGGAAAAAATGAAAAAAGGCATCCTGCTCCTGGCGTCCTTGTTGCTGCTTGCCCCGCATCCGGCCCGCGCCGCGGAAACATACGAGCTGAACGTGGCTCACCCGGTCACCGCCACACACCCGATCAGCGTCTATCTGGCGGCGCTGCTGGACGACATCCGGGCAAAATCCGGCGGCCGCCTGGAATTCCACGTTTACGAAAACAACACCCTGATCAAGAGCGACGGCATGTTCAAGGCCATCCGAGACGGGGGAACCGATATCGGTATGCTGCCCCCCGGCTTTGTACCTGCCGACATGCCGCACAGCATGACGCACGACATGTCCTTTATGTCCTCCAACGCCAGCACGGCGGGCGAACTGATGTGGGCCATGCGCGAGCTGCCGGAAGTTCAGGCCGAATTGAACAAGGCCAACGCGGTGCTGTTGTTTGCCGCGTCCGGCGACAGACCCGCCCTGGGTTCGCTGAGCACGCCTATCCGCCAAATGTCCGATCTGAAGGGAAAACGCGTGCTGTTCTGGCAGGCGAATTTTATTGATGAAATCAAGGCGTGGGGCGGTATTCCGGTGCAGATTTCCATTCCAGACACCTATGTGGCCCTGCAGCGCGGCATGGGCGAAGTCATGTACGGCGCCATCCCCATGTTCGCTTCCCTGAAACTGCAGGAGTTGATCAAACACCTGACGATCATGCCGTCCTCCATGGGAGGCACCATGTGGCTGATCAACAAGGACAGTCTGGCCTCGCTGCCGCCGGATCTGCAAAAGCTGCTTCTGGATGAAACCGGGGAAAAAGCTTCCCTCGGCATTTCCAACGCGGTGTACCAGGCGGCCAACCGCGACCTGGACGCCATGACCAGGGCCGGCGTGGAGATCATCCGGCTGAGCCCGGAAGAGTTGGCGCCGTGGAAAGCGGCCAGCATCGCGGCGACCTCCCCTTATTGGGAAAGCCTTCTCCGGCGCGCAGGAGACAAGGATACCGCCCCCTGGATGCAGCGGGTACGCGCTCTGGCGGAAAAGGTGGAAACAAAATAAACGCGGCATAAACCGTCGCGGCGGAGGATTACCTCCGCCGCGGGCCAGCCCCCCAAAACATAGCCCGTGTAAGGATGAGGAGAGAAACCGATGGCGCTGGACATGCTCACCATAGATTACGGGAAAGAAGACGCGCCTTTCCTGCCCCCCCTCGTGCGCCTGGAGCACGGATACAACCTTTTTGCCAAAATTTTTCTCTATGTGTCGCTGGTCATCATCGGGCTGCTGCCGTTCCCCGTGGTAGCGGACATTCTGGCCCGGCAATTTCTCGGCTTCACCTTTACCGGCGTGACGGAAATCGAAACCATGGCCCTGGTGCTTATCGCCTTCGGGGCCATGCCGTACGTCACGGCCACCCGCTCCCACATCGTCATCGATCTGTTTTTTGATTATTTTCCCCAAAAGACACAGCGCGGGCTGTATCTTTTTTGTTACGCCCTGAGCACGGTTATCGCGGGTCTGCTGGCCTGGCGTCTCGGCGCGGCGGCGCTGGAGTCTTCCTCGTTCACCGCAGCCCTGTATATGCCGGAAAGCATGTTCCTGGCGTATTGCTCCGTCAGCCTCGGAGCGGTCAGCCTGGGCATGGCGTTTCAGGCCCTGCACGCGATCAGGAGCCTGCAAGAAAACCGGGATCATCTGGCTATGATCATCGCCCTGGGCCTGGCGGCGGCCATCTTTCTGCTGCCCGCCGCGTACCGGGTGTTCGCTCTGGACTGGTCCAAGCTGGCCATCGGCGGCGTGGGCTTCCTCATCCTGTTCACGCTGCTCTTCCTCCGCGTTCCCATCGGCCTGGGCATGTGCTGTATGGGCATACTGGGCCTGCTCACCATCATGCGCACCCCCGCGTCGGTCTGGTCCCTGGTGGCCGAGGTGCCGTACCGGGAAGTGGCCAACTTTGTGCTGGTGGCCATTCCTATGTTCATGCTGATGGGAGAACTGACCTCAGTTTCCAGCATCAGCCGCGACATGTTCAATTGCGCCAACAAATGGCTGGGGCGTATGCCGGGCGGCCTGGCCTGCGCCGCCGTGGGCGGGTGCGCGGGTTTCGGCGCCATCTGCGGCGATTCCATGACAACGGTGATCACCATGAGCGCGGTGGCCCTGCCCCAGATGCGGCAGAACAACTACGCTCCCAGCCTCGCGGCGGGCGCGCTGGCCGCCGGGGGCACGCTGGGCATCCTTATCCCTCCCAGCATGGGCTTCATCTTCTACTCGATCATGACCGAAGAGTCCGTCGGCAAGCTTTTTGTTGCGGGCATTCTGCCGGGCATCGTGCTGACGATGATTTTTATGGGAATCATCGTCTTCCAGGTAAAACGCAACCCTGTGCTCGCTCCGGCGTCCGCGAAATATAGTTTGCATGAAAAACTGGCATCGCTCGCCGGTTTGATTCCCATGATTCTCCTGTTCGTTATCGTGGTGGGCGGGATCATGACCGGCTACTTCACTCCCGGCGAAGGCGGCGCCGTAGGCGCGCTGTGCGCCTTCCTCTACGCGCTGGCGCGGCGGCAGCTGACAATGAAGGGCGTGCGCGGGGCGCTGTTCAGCACCGCCCTGATGACAGGCAAAATTTTTGTGATCCTGGTGGGCGTGTATGTTTTCGGGGTATTTCTGGCCCAGTCGCGTATGCCCGCCCTGCTGGCCACATTCGTGGCCGGGCTGGATATGAGCATGTACGCCATTTTAGCCATCGTCATCGTCATCTACATCATCCTCGGCTGCGTCATGAACATTATCCCCATGATGCTGCTGACCCTGCCCTCCATCTATCCTACCATCCAGGCGCTGAACATCGACGGCATCTGGTTCGGCGTCATCACCGTCATCGTCATGGAAATGGGCATGATCACCCCGCCCATTGGCCTGAACGTGTTCACTATGGCCAGTCTGGCGCCCGACATCAGCATGGGAACCGTATTCAGGGGCGTCATGCCGTTCTTCTTGGGCATGCTCCTGTGTGTGCTGCTGGTCATCCTCTTCCCGCAGCTCGCGCTCTGGCTGCCTAACCTGTAGCGCGCCATTCATGCGGTAAAAACAGCCCGGCATCTGGCGCACAGATGCCGGGCTGCCTGTTTTTGCGGATGCAAGACGCACAGAACGGAAGTTTTTCGATTTCTTCGGATGGTAAGGACGCCCCGCAGGGCAGGACGTGAGGAGGGCATAGTGACCAGAGAGTCAGTTGGAAGTTAATCGCAGTATTCGTGATGGAGATTGGAAACAGGGACTGCGCAACTGGCTGGAACGATACTAATTTATGTAACTAGCCAAACTTTTTAGAGAACAGACAAAATCACGTTCTTTAGTTAAACTGACCATTCAGCGCCGCTTGCGGCGCATTCTCACGTTCACCGGAAAGGCAAGGGAGAGCAATGCCCAATCATTTTTTTGAGCATCCGATACTGAACTCTCCGTATCTTCGTCCGGGACAACACTGGGAGCTTGATCCTCAAGGCCAGCCGGCCCAACAAATTCTTGAAAACCGGCGTCCGGCGAAATTCATCACGCCCATTCCCAAGTCCCGCAAGCAAAAAGGCAAGCAAGAACAGTAGTTATTGAAATTGACAGAGCAAGCGGCGGAGCTTTCCAAAGAAGGCCAGGAATACAACACGGAACGGCATCTGCTGTATGTGGCATGCACCCGGGCGCGCGATCACCTGCTTGTCAGCGCAGTGGCTCCAGGATCAGAATTTTTGGCGGATCTGTAAACATGGTGACAGCCGGATAGGAATGTATATTCGTGTTGCGGTCGCCCCTCAAGCCACACTCTCTGAAAAGAAAATAGTATGAGCCGCAAAAAAGACGATAAAAGTCCCGCACGCTTGATCCGCAACAGCACGGCGGAATTTCTGATCTTCACCGGGCAGGCGGGCGAGCAGAGCATTGAGGCCCGCTACGAGGATGAAACCGTCTGGCTTTCGCAAAAGTTGATGGCCGAGCTTTTTGCCGTTTCAGTCAAAACGGTTAACGAGCATTTGAATAATATCTATGAAAGCCAGAAATTACAGCCGGATCGAACTATCCGGAATTTCCGGATAGTTCAACAGGAAGGCAGCAGAAGCGTTTCCCGGCAGGTGGATTTTTACAATCTGGACGCGATCATTTCCGTGGGCTACCGGGTCAATTCCGTGCGGGCCACGCAGTTCCGGCAGTGGGCCACGCAGGTTTTGCGGGAATTCGCCATCAAGGGTTACGTGCTGGACAAAAAGCGCCTGAAAAACGGCGCGTTT
>JAVBMS010000026.1:0-2542 GCA_031552135.1 Mailhella sp. | reverse complement strand
CACGATATCTATGCTGTCGCTATCCGTATCTATGCTGTCCTCATCCGTACGCCTCGCAAGCTCGGCAACGGCTGAGGCACGCCGCATTGCGGCTACGGCTACCGCGTTCTGCCGCTTAAGTTTCACGCCTCCGCCAGCGCTTGCGCTAGCCGTTATGCGACGCAGGAGCATTACGGCTGGCGACAGCATCGATTACGCCGCGAGTGAATCGCGGCTACGCTGGCTTCGCGGCGGAACCTCGCTACGCTCAGTTCCGTGAGCATTTCAAAGTTGAAATGCTCT
This sequence comes from Mailhella sp., assembly GCA_031552135.1. Classification (GTDB taxonomy): domain Bacteria; phylum Desulfobacterota; class Desulfovibrionia; order Desulfovibrionales; family Desulfovibrionaceae; genus Mailhella. Next base: position 2,260 of record JAVBMS010000026.1, on the reverse strand, counting down.
AAAATCCGCGCGCGAACTTCAGTCGCGCCGCAGCCGCCTCACCCGGCGCAGGACGAAACGCGCCGCCATGCCCGCCAGCGCGAAAGCCGCGCACGGCAGCCAGACCCACACGAATTCGGAGGCCAGCACCGCGAGGCCGCGTCCGCTCAGAAAACGGCGCACGCTGATGGGCGAAACCTCGATGGGCCGCGTTGCGAAAAAATAGCGCGCGTCGTCCCAGGGCCAGAACGCGGCCACGCCGAGCCCGCCGTCGGTCAGCGCGTCCAGCGCGATATGCGAAAGCGCGGCCAGGCCCATAACCGCAAAAGCCTTCAGGCGGCCGCAGCGCAGCCACGGCGCGAGCCATGCGCCCAGGCAGGCCAGAACCAGCGCAAAGAGCAGGGAGTGCGAAGCTCCCCGGTGGCCCAGCACCTCACGGTACGGAATGCCAAAACGCAGGCCGAGCACGTCCAGATCCGGCAGCACGGCGCAGACCACGCCCGCCACGGCCAGACGCCAGGGGATGACGCGGCCGCCAAGGCCCGCGGCCAAAGCAAAAACCGGCGCGGCGTGCGTAAAAACAGTGGGCATGGGCGTATCCGGGCGCTGAGGCGGGGCTGCTTTTTGTGTTTAATCGCGCGGCAGGGGCGTGATGCGGAGATCGGCAAAATGGGCCTCGGTGCCGATGCTGATCCACAGGCCGACGCCGCCGCGCTGATCCGCGCCGCGCTTCATGTCCTGGGCGATAAGCGTCGGCTGTTCCGCGCCGTGCAGGTACAGCCGGGCTTCGTCGCCCTTCACCTCAATGCGCATATGCGTCCAGACGCCGGGCTGGAGATCGGCGTAGGCCTCGTATTTTTCCGGCCAGTCGCGGCGCAGCACGTCAAAGTCGTAGCCGGGGTGCGAAAAATATTGCACCGAATGGTTGCGCCGCACCTGATCCTCGGCCCGGCCGTTGGCGGGGCGCAGGTAGATGCCCTCAAAGCCGTCGTCCGCCACGCGGAACAAAAGCCCGGCAAAGCCCCGCGCAAAGGCCGGCGCGCCTTGCTCCACATCGCCCGCCACCCAGGCCTCGATCACGCCGTCCTGAAAATCCAGCGGCAACAGGGCCAGAGTGGTCTGCGCGTCGGGCCGGAAGTTTTGCGCCGCCTCGGGGGTCAGGGCCAGACGCAGGGCGTCGCGTCCCCTGTAATGAACGCTTTGGGCCGTGACGCCTTGCAGGATCAGGCCCTGGGCGTCGGAGAGCGGATAGGCGGGCATGGCGGGATCTCCTGTTTTCAGCGCGGCGCGCGTGGCACGCAAGGCCGCGCCTGGGTTCGTTCAGGGTGCGTCTGTCCGGCGGACTACTGCTGGAGTTCCCCGTCCGGGCCGTCCGGGCGGCGGCGCAGGCTGTGCGCGAAGGGATGCGCATCCCGCGAGGGCCGGAAAATGGCCTCACGCGGGGCGTCCAGCGCCACGGGCAGCACTTCGTCCACATGCCGCACCAGCACAAGCTGGAGCGCCTTGAGGATCTCGTCCGGCACTTCCTTGAGGTCTTTTTCGTTATCCGCGGGCAGCAACACGGTGGTGATGCCCGCCCGGCGCGCGGCCAGCAGCTTTTCGCGCAGGCCGCCGATGGGCAGGATGCGGCCGCGCAGCGTGATTTCGCCGGTCATGGCCACGTCGTTGCGCACGGGGATGCCCAGCAGCGCGGACACGATGGACGTGGCCAGCGTGATGCCCGCCGAGGGGCCGTCCTTGGGCATGGCCCCGGCCGGCACATGCACGTGGATGTCCGTTTCGTTGTGAAAGTCCCGGCGCAGGCCGAACTGGTCCGAGCGCGAGCGCACGTAGGAAAAAGCCGCCTTGGCCGATTCCGTCATGACTTCGCCCAAATGCCCGGTAATGGCTATTTTGCCGGAACCGGGCATGAGCACGGTTTCAATGTACAGCACGTCGCCGCCCCGGTCGTTGAAGGCCAGGCCCATGACCACGCCCACCTGGGGGCTGGTTTCGCGCTCGCCGTAGCGATACTTTTTGACGCCCAAAAAGGTGTGCCGGTTCTGGACCGTGACGCTGACCTGCTTGCTCAAATTGTCGTCGTTGACGACCTGGATGGCGGTTTTGCGGCACAGGGCGGCCAGTTCCCGCTCCAGCGAACGCACGCCGGACTCGAAGGTGTAGGAGCGGATCAGCTCCAGCAACGCCTTGTCCGACAGCCTGAGATTGTCCGCCTTGATGCCGTGCAGCTCAATCTGCTTGGGCAGCAGGTAGTTGCGGGCGATGCGCACCTTCTCGTTTT
>JAVBMS010000093.1:0-14800 GCA_031552135.1 Mailhella sp. | reverse complement strand
GAGGAGGGGGCCTGTTATGGGCGAAACCTGCGGTTTCTCCCCTCCGAGGCCCCCTCCTCCACCTCCCCCCGGAGCACCCCACTTCCCTTTTTACCCCTCTCTTCGAGAAACCCTCATCGTCCGGCCGCATGCTCGCCGAAGACGGCTCGACATGCGACGCCATTGACTGCCTGCACTCCGTTCACCGCTGGACACGGGGGCTGCGAGAGCTATTGCTAAACAGGCATTGGCCCCTCTCGTTGAGCAGGCCCCATCGTCCGGCCGCATGCTCGCCGAAGCGGCTCGACATGCGACGCCATTGACTGCCTGCACTCCGCTCACCGCTGGACACGAGGGCTGCGAGAGCTATTGCTAAACAGGCATTGGCCACTCTCGTTGAGCAGGCCTCATCGTCCGGCCGCATGCTCGCCGAAGACGGCTCGACATGCGACGCCATTAACCGCCAGCACTCCGTTCACCACTGGACACAGGGGCTGCACCGGCCATTGCTCAATGGGCCTTAACGCACGGGGGCCACAAACCATGTGTCTTTGGAAGTGACATCGCTGGAAAAGGCTGCACTGGGGAACTGTTTTGGCGATAGACTGATTTTAAATCCACAGAAAAGGCGAATGAATATACCGCTGTCCGCTTGGCAACAGCCCATGCAGCCCTTGTGTCCAGCGGTGTACAAAACACGGAAAGTTAATGGCGTCGCATGCCCCGCCGCTTCGGCGAGCATGCGGCCGGACGATGGGGCTTGCTCAGCGAGAGGGGTCAAATGCCTGTTTAGCAACAGCCCCCGCAGCCCTCGTGTCCAGCGGTGTACAAAGCTCAAGCAGTTAATGGCGTCGCATGCCCCGCCGCTTCGGCGAGCATGCGGCCGGACGATGGGGCCTGCTCAGCGAGAGGGGTCAACTGTCCGCTTGGCAACAGCCCCCGCGGCCCTCGTGTCTAGCGGTGTACAAAGCTCAAGCAGTTAATGGCGTCGCATGTCGAGCCGTCTTCGGCGAGCATGCGGCCGGACGATGAGGGTGGCTCGAAGAGAGTGGCCAGCGGAAGAGGGGTGCTCCGGGGGGAGGTGGAGGAGGGGGCCTCGGAGGGGAGAAACCGCAGGTTTCGCCCATAACAGGCCCCCTCACTCCCCGCCGGAGGCGCAGGAAATCGAATTATTAAAGTCGGTGGCGGTGCAGTCGCCTGAAAATTCAGCGAAAAATTCTTCTTTTCTCCCCGCCGGAGGCGCAGGGAATAGAGATATTAAAAAGCCTGCCGGCGCAGCCGCCTAAAAACCGGGCGTTATGCCCTCTCCCGCTGGAGGCGCAGGAAATCGCGCTACTAAAATGCCCGTCGGTGCATAACGCCAACACATATATAAAAATTACCCAAAAACTTCCTTCATCCTCGCCAGCAGCGTCCGCAACCGCGCGTCCCAGGTATGGCAGGCCAGCACGCGGCGGCGGCCCGCCTCCACAACACGCTGCCGCTCGGCCGGATGGTCGAGGTAATGCCTCACCAACTCCGGAATTTCATCCAAATCGCCATAGCTGACCAGTTCTTTATCCGGCTCAAAAAGTTCGTCCATCTGATCGCGGCGATCCGTCAGCACAAAGGCTCCGGCGGCGGGCACGTCGAACACGCGCTGGTTGACCGCGCCCTTCATCTGCATGCTGGTGGTGTTGAAATTAATCTCCGAGAGCGGATAAAAACGCGGCAGATCGTCGTAGTACGAGAGCGCGTCGTGCCAGCGCCAGGGGCGTTTTTCGCGCCGGAAGGCGATGTTCCAGCCCGTGTCGCCCACGATCAGCGGCGTGACGGCCGGGCGCACGTCAAAGAGGCGGCGCACGCAGTCGGTGCGGTACTGTCGGGTGGATTCCCAGGTCAGCAGGGTTTCGTAGGCCAGGCGGGCTTCGGCGTCGGGCAGGGCGTCGTAGGCGGCGGCGAGTTCGGGATAGCCGCGCAGGAAGCGCTGGACGGAACGCTCGGCCGATGCGGCGAACGCGGCGGCCACGTCGCGGTAGCCGCGCAGCAGCACGCGCGGAAAATGCCCGCGCTGCATACGTTGCGCCACCTTGTAGACCATGGAATTGCCCACAAAGGACACTTCGGCCTTCCACGCAGCCGGGCCGCGCGGCGCGCCGGGGCGGAAGCGGTCGGGGTCGGTGCCCAGCGGCAGATGGAACACGTGCTCGAAGCCCTGTTCCTTCAGGGAGGCGATGTTGTCGAGATCCCAGGTGAAGATCGCCAGCCAGGGGCTGGAAAGCCCTTCGTACAAATGCAGCACCAGGTGGGGATTGTCCACAAACCAGGAGGCCAGCGGCAGTTCCAGCCGCGCCAGCAGGTCGGTGAGCAGGCCCTCGCGATCCACGCCCAGATGGTTGAGCGTGAGCACCGCGTCGGGCCGGAATTCCACCACGGCGCGCAGCAGGGCCGAAACAAAGTCGCGGCTCGCCATTTCGTCGTTTTCCAGCGTGAGCAGGCGGTGCTCCAGACCCAGGCGGCGGCAGGCCCCGGCCACTTCGCCCACCAGAAAATAGCGGCTGGTGATCAGCAAAAGGCGCGGCTTGTCCGTGCGGAAGCGCGGCTGGCGGGCCTTGCCCCAAAAATCGTAGCGGCGGCTGGCTTCCAGCTTTTCGCGCAATTGGCCGTAATACGGGCGATCCAGGCGCTGATGCAGCGGATGGATCAGCGGCAGAAACGGCAGGCCGCCGTGCGCGCTTTGCCAGTGCGAAAGCGCGGCCAGCGCGGCGTCGGGGTCGGGGTCGGACACGAAAAAAAGCCGGGGGTCGCCGGTGGCGATGCCCGCGGCTTCCAGCAGATCGCTTTCCTTGTCCAGCAGGGCCACGGCCGGAGTGAGCGGATCGCCCGCCCGGGCCAGCAGTTCGGCCAGCGCGTGCCCCATGCCCGCGCCCAGCAGCACGGGCAGAACGGCGCGGCCCTCGGCGCGTTCCTTGGCCAGGGGTTCCAGCACGGCCCGCTCGCGTTCCGCTCCGCCGGGGCCCAGCACGCGCAGGGGCGAGCCTCCGGGGCGATCGACTTCCAGATCGTGCGCCGGGTCGCCCAGCACGCGGATCCGGCTCACAGCGAGCCCTCAAAGGGCGTGGCCACAATGTGATCGCCCTCCAGGCGGAATTCCGAGCGGACGATCGGATCCTTGACGCGCAGGCTGAAGCCGTTGATGTCGATCACCGTGCCGGGATAGACCGTGCCCAGCACATACAGCGCGGAGGGCTTCTTGTTGGCCAGGGCGCGTTTGAGCCGCTCGGTCAGCACGGCGCGCGAATGATCCAGCGCGGCCAGTTCGCGGCGCGACTTGTACAGGCGGCGGGAGCAGTCGTTGGCGTCTTCCTTCAGGTGCGCGGCCAGCGGGGTGCATTGCTCCACCACCTGGCGCAGCTTTTCGCGCTTTTGCTGCCCGCGGTGCAGCGCGCGCGAAAGGAAGGGGTCGGGGCCGAGAAAAACCTCGGTGGGCGTGCCCGCGTTGTTGCCCAGGTCGCTGCGCACGATCATGGAGCCCTGCACGCGGCAGATGCCCCCGTGCAGGTTTTTTTTGACCAGCAGGTTGCCGCCCACCAAAAAAATGCCGTGCAGGGCGTATTCTATTTCCAGGTTTTTGCCGGTGCGCATTTCGGCCTTGTCGGCGAAAAACAAACGCATGTTGCGCCCGGCCACCAGGATGCAGCGGTTGTTCAGGTCGCCGCGCACGCCGCCAAGCACCGCCAGGTCGCCGTGCGCGCGCACCACGGCGTTGTTGACGCCGCCGTCGATCAGCACGTCCTGCCCGCGCACGGAAAAGCCGCTGCCCACGTTTTGGTGGACGTGGACATTGCCCACAAAATCAATGTTGCCTATCTGGAACGTGACGTCGCCCCGGATATTGAGCAGGGTTTTGACGGCGATGGCCTTGTTTTCATAAAAAACGTAGCCGGAAGCCGTGGCCAGCAGGCGGTAGGGATTGTCCGGATCCAGGGCGGTGTGCCGCCCCATGGGGAAGACGGGCTCGTCCAGGATGAAGCGTTCGTCCGGAAAAGCCCCGTCCTCGCATTCTTCCAGAGGGATGATCTCGGCCAGAAGCTGGCCGGGCCGCACGTTCCGCACGTAGCCCAGATTGCGCAGATCCGCCTTCTCGCCGGGCAGGGCGCGGGGCTTGAGGGACAGATGATCGAAGTCCGGATCGAAGTAATGACGCAAATAGTAAAGCATGGCGCCTTCTCAGGAAAATATGCCCGATCCTGTAATTCCACTCCACTATAGCCCGAGGAGCGCAACGTGGCAACGGCTTGGAGGCGTTATTTTCCGCCGCTTTCCGGCCCCTCCGCCCCAACGGGAAGCCGCTCGCGCAGCCCGGCAACTAGGGCCACGGCCTTCATGCCCCGGCCTTCGCCGGTAAAGCCGAGACCTTCTTCCGTTGTGGCCTTGATGTTGACGCGCCATTCCTCCAGGCCGAGCAGGCGCGCCACATTGCGCCGGATGGCTGCGGCGTGGGGAGCCAGGCGCGGCTTTTGCGCCACCAGGGTCAGATCGACGCTGGTCAGGCGCAGGCCCGCGCGGGCGGCGCGCTCCGCCACGTCGTCCAGCAGCAGGGCCGACGAAATGCCGTCAAAGCGCGGATCCGAGTCCGGAAAAAGACGGCCGATGTCGCCGCCGCCCATGCAGCCGAGGATGGCGTCCATCAGCGCGTGCAGCAGCACGTCGCCGTCCGAATGGGCCGCCACGCGCACGTCGCAGGGAATGGGCACCCCGCCCAGCACCAGCGGCCTGTCGCCGTCGCAGCGGTGGACGTCGTAGCCCCAGCCGGAGCAGGGCTCGGCCGCCGCCGTATGCAGCAGGGCCAGATCTTCCGGCCGCGTAATCTTGACGTTGCCGGGCTCGCCTTCCAGCACGCGCACCGGCAGGCCGCAGCGTTCCAGCAGCGCGGCGTCGTCCGTCACGTCCCAGCCTTCGGCCTGCGCCCTGGCGTGCGCTTCGGCCAGCGGGGCGAGCCAGAAAGCCTGCGGCGTCTGCGCCGCCCACAGGCGCGCGCGATCCGGCGTGGCCACGATCCGGCCGTCCGTAACTTCCTTGATGGTGTCCGTCACCGGCAGGGCGGGGATGACGCCCGCGATGTCCGGGCTGCCCGCCAGTTCGTCCGCCAGGCGGGTGGCCAGCGCGGTGGAGGCGAAGGGCCGCGCGCAGTCGTGGATCAGCACCGTGCGGCACGAGGGCGGCAGGGCTTCGAGCGCCAGGCGCACGGAGTCCTGGCGGCGGGCTCCTCCGGCCACGGCCTTCCACGGCACGCCAAGGCGGCCCTGATCGCGTTCGGCCATATCGCGCCCGGCGTCGGCCAGATCAGCGGGGGGAAAGGCCACAATCAGCCCGCGCACGCGGGGCGAGGCCGCCAGCGCCGTGGCGGAGGCCCACCACAGGGGCGCGCCGCGCCAGCGCAAAAACTGCTTGGCCGTGCCGTTCGCAGCGGCGGAGAGGCGTTCGCCCCGTCCGGCGGCCAGCGCTATGGCCCAACATTCTGGCGTCATGATGCTCCGGGGTGCCGGTTCATTGCGCGCCGCACCCCTTGAGGGAATGCGGCGCAAGGTATTTCGGGAGTCGGGCTGTAAGCCGGGTTCTGTGCGCCGCGCCCGAAGGCGCTCGCGGCTGTCATTCCTCTAGGAGCGCGGTTGCCCGCGCCCTCAAGCAACCTACCCGGGAGCCAAAGGCCGGGCCGGCCGGCTCCCCTATTTGGTCTTGCTTCGGATGGGGCTTGCCTGGCTTGCCGTGTCGCCACGGCAACCGGTGGGCTCTTACCCCGCCGTTTCACCCTTGCCCCGCGCCCGCGAACGGACGCGCAGCGGTCTGCTTTCTGTTGCGCTTGCCGGGGATCACTCCCCCTGGGCGTTACCCAGCATCCTGCCCTGCGAAGCCCGGACTTTCCTCCCTCCCGCACCTGTTTGAGACAAAGAACCCTCTGCACTCGTGAGTTCTCGTCCTCAAATAGGTGCGGGACGGCGACAGCCCGCCCGGCTCCCGAAAATTTACTCCGCGTCCGCTTCCTTTTTGAAGCGCTTGGACTCGGGATCCTGAAAATGATTGTCCCAGTAAATCAGGCGCTGGCAGTTGGGGCAGCTCAGGATCTGCTGGCCGCGCTGCAATTCGATGTACGCCTGCGGCGGAATGGCGATGTGGCAGCCCGTGCAGATGCCGTTGTCCACCGGCACGATGACCGGGTGTTCCAGGCGGCGGCGGATGAATTCGTAACGGGCCAGCACCGGGGCGGGCACTTCCGAGCCGGTGTTTTCGCGTTTTTTGTCCAGTTCCGCCTTCTTGGCCCGGCCTTCGCTCAGGCGGGCGTCAAGATTGGCCGTCTTGACCTCCAGATCTTCCTGCAGCGCCTTCCAGGCGTCTTCCAGCTCGGTCAGGTTGCTTTCCTGCAGCGAGGTTTCTTCGCGCAGGGCCAGGCGTTCTTCCTCGCGCGAGCGGTTCTGGCGTTCCATGGTGTCCATTTCGCGCACCACGGCCTGATACTCGCGGTTGTTGGCCACCTGCATCAGCTTGCTCTTGCTTTTTTTCAGACGGGTGGAATCGTCCTCAATGTCGGAATCCAGGCGCTTTTGCTGATCGCGCAGGTGGCGCAGCTTGTCGAGCACGCGGTTGCGCTGCTCGTCCTGGGCGGCAAAACGGCGGCCAAGCTCCTCCACTTCCTGGGGGGCGGCCTTCAGGTCGGCATCTATGCCATGAATGGCGTCATCCACATGCTGAAGCGCCACAAGCTGGCGGATTTGCTCAAGATAGAGGCTCACGACTGTACCTCCCGTACGTCTGAGGACAAAAGAAAGGGGCGGAACGGATCCCGGCCCGGGACAAAGGTGACGGAGACGCCGGGCAGGCGTTCCGCCAGCAGAAGAGCCAGACGGCGGGTCATTTCTTCCTCTAGGGCGAAATGTCCCGTGTCCAGCGCGGCAAAACCGGCGCCGGAAACGTCGTCCCGGGCCAGAAGGTCAAGCGCGCCGTGGTATTTTAAATCGCCGGTCACCAGGAGATCCGCGCCCATGGCGCAGGCCCGCTCCAAAAACGAGCCGCCGGAGCCGGGGCACAGGGCCAGGCGGCGCAAAAGCGGCGGCGGCGAACCCACCAGCCGCGCGGCCGAGGCCTCGGCCTGCCTTGGCAAAAGCTCGCGCAGGCGGCGGCTGAAATCGCGCAGGGAGAGGGGGGCCGGCAAATCGCCCACGCAGCCGAAGCCGCCGCGCGTTACGCGGCCGTCCGGCGCCGTGCGCACGCCGCATTCTTCCAGCGGCTCGCGTCCGGCAAGGCCCAGTTCATCGGCCAGCCAGACGGCCGGGCCGTCCGGGTTGGCGTCCAGCGTGGTGTGGGCCGCGTAAAGGGCCACGTTGCGCGAAAAAAGCAGGGAAAGAATTTCGTGGTACGCGTCGAGCCTGTCGGGATAGCGCGGCGACAGCGAAAGCGGATGATGCGTCACCAGCATGTCCGCCCCGGCTTGCAGGGCCTGGCGGACGAAAAGCGGCGTCGGATCAAGCCCGACAGCCACATGGCCGACAGCGGCCCGCGACGATGCCACCTGCACCCCGGACTTGTCCCAGTCGGCCGCAAATTCCGGGGGCGCGACATCTTCCATTATGGCAATAAGATCGGCTTGCTGCATCCTGCCTTCTCGCATATCAACCGCAATCCTTCTTCATAGCACGGCGCTGTTGACAGCGTCAAGGCCGCGAATTCACGCCACAAGCGCCGCCCCGGCGAAGGATGGCGCGGCGAAGGATGGCGAAGGATGACGGCGGTTGCCATCCGGCGGCATCCCCGTTATGCTGTGCCAAATCAATTCGACGTCGAACATTTATGAGGACGCCATTTCCTACGCATAAGGAGAACCTGTGATGACCGAAGCCACCCAACAACTGCTCAACCGGCCGACCGACGCGCCCGGCATCGTCCCTGTCCGGAACACCGTCCATGTGGCGGTGGCCTGCGACGCTTCCTACATGGCCATGATCGTCGGCGCGGACGGCATCGTCCTGGTGGACACGGGCAGCGATCCGCAACGCTCGTCCGCCGTGATGGCAAAATTTCGCGCCCTAAGCGACAAGCCGCTTAAAGCCGTCATCCTCACGCATTCGCACCCGGATCACACCGGCGGGCTGGCGGGCGTGCTGGGCGCGGAAGCGGCGCGCGACCCCGGCTTTAAACCCGAAAATCTCGAAATCTGGGCGCGCGAGGGCTACGGATCGGAATTTGCCCTGGGCGTTCTTCTGCCGCAAATCTTCGCCCTGCGCGGGGGCAGGCAGTTTGGCGCGGCGCTGCCGCCCGAACAGTTCTTCCCGCCGCTGGGCCCGCGCGTGCTGCCCGATTTGGGCGAGGGGCACCCCGTGCTGGAGGGCCGCTTTGGCCCGAACCGCTTTTTCGGCACCGCCAGCCACACGCTGGACGTCGCCGGGCTGACGCTGGAACTGCACGCCGCGCCCGGCGAAACGTCGGATCAGCTTTTTGTCTGGATGCCGGAGAGCAAAATCGTCTTCATCGGCGACAATATGTACGGCTCCTTCCCCAACCTGTACGCCGTGCGCGGCGCGGGCTACCGCGACGTGAACGCCTGGGCCCGCAGCGTGAAGGCCGTGGCGGACAAAAAGCCCGAAGCCGTCGTCATGGGGCACAGCGCGCCGCTGACCACGCGCGCCGAATGCGAGGAATGGCTCGGCCATTACCACGAGGCCATACGCTACGTTTTTGACACGACCATTGCGGGCATGAACCAGGGTTTAACCGCCGACGAACTGGCCGCGAGCGTCGCCCTGCCCGAACATCTGGCCGGCAAGCCCTATCTTCAGCAGTATTACGGCAACGTGGCCTTTGCCGTGCGCTCGATCTTTGCCGGGCATATGGGCTGGTTTGACGGCGAAGCCCGCAAGCTGGCCCCGCTGACGCCGCGGGCCGAGGCCGAACGCATGGCCGACATGGCCGGAGGCACGGATGCGCTTGTCCGCCGGGCCGCGGACGCGCTGGCGCGCGGCGATCACGCCTGGACGGCGCAGCTTGCCTCGTACGCGCTGCGGCTTGAGCCGGGCCGGGCCGAGGCCAAAGCCCTGCTGGCCGACGCGCTGCAAGCGCTGGGCGAAGCCATGCTTTCCACGTCGGGCCGCAACTATCTGCTCTCCTGCGCGCTGGAGCTGCGGCGCTGAGATTTCGACAGCGCCAGACAAAAGGGGCTGCCGACAATGCCGGCAGCCCCTGCGCGCATTTTTCGCGCCTTAAATGACAGCCCCGTTTTCCCCCACGGAAACGGGGCTGCTTCTCCCAATCCCACCGCCGCGCCGACGCCCGTGCCTTCCTGAAGGCGCTTGCCATTCCGCATGAATGAAGAACAGGGCGCGACGATTTTTACGATCCGCGGATCTCAGGGATGGAGAAAAATTTGTTTCAGCTTGCGCCTTTTTTCTACCTTTTCACCCGATACGCCTTCTTCGTCAAGTCATACGGCGTCACAGCCGGCGCTTTCCCGCAAAAAACAGGCGTCCGCCTTCGGTAATCCGCCGTCATTCCGGCGGATTACGCCGTTTTGCCCGTTTGCCCGCCGCGCTTGTGCCGCTCCCGCATGGCCAGCGCCGCGAAAAAGAGCGCCAGCGAGGCGACCAGCGAGGCCGCCCCGACCAGAAAGCTGGACTCCAGGCCAAAAATGTCCGCCCAAAAGCCCCCGGCCAGAATGGCCAGGCCAATGCCCGCGTCCATGGAAAGAAAATAGGTGGAATTGGCGGTGCCCAGCTGATCGTGATCCGCCATGGAAATGATCAGCGTCTGGTAGCCGGGCATCAACATGCCGAAGCCCAGGCCCATGACCAGCCCGGTGGAAAGAAACGCCGTGCTCTCGCGCTGAAACACAAAGACGAGCAGCGCCGCCAGCGCGATCAGCTTGCCGCCGAGCAGCACCTCGCGCACATGCCCCTTGTCGAGCAGCCAGCCGGAATAAATGCGGCTGAGCATGGTGCCGGCGGCCAGGCACACGAAGAAAAGCCCGGACTGGCTTTCCAGCCCGCGCTCGCGCGCCAGGAGCGAAACGTAGTTGGTGATCATGCCGTAAGGCACGATCATCAAAAGGCTGCACAGCGCGGGCACCAGGCCGCGCCGGAAGAAGAGATGCTCGGCGTTCAGCCAGGGGCCTTCGGGCGCGGGCCTGTCGTCGCGCGGCACGCCGGTCAGGGCGTTGGCCAGGGCGGCGCCCGCCGCAAGCAGCGTGGCCGCGACAAACACGGCGATGGCCGAATGCGCGTTCATCAGCACCAGGCCGACAAACGGCGCCACGGCCATGGCCAGCGAGATCAGCACCCCAAAAAAGCCTATGGCCGTGCCCAGCTTTGCGGGCGGCACGTTATCCACCATGAGCGTGGAAACCGACGTGCCCGCCACGCTGAAGCACGCGCCGTGCATAAAGCGAACCAGCGCGAACACCCACAGGTTCAGGATAAAAATATAGCCCGCCCCGGCCACCATGGCCAGCAGCACAAACAGCATCAGCGTGGGCTTGCGCGGAAAGCGATCCACAATGCAGCCCGAAAGGGGCCGGAAAAGAAGCGCCGCAATGGCGTAGGAGGCCACAATCAGCCCCGCCGTCGTCTTGGAGGCCCCCAGGTCGGCCGTCAGGTACAGGGGCAGAACGGGCATCTGCATGAAGAAGGAAAGCGTGGCGAGCAGGTTTCCCAGGCAGAGCAAAAGATAGTTTTTATTAAAAAGTTTTTCCTGAGGCATGGCGGCATCCCGAAAACAGCGCGAAGATGAAGGAAGAAAACCGGAAAGAACGCCCAAGGGCGGCAGCGGACAAAGCGCCCGGAACCCCGTCCGCCGGGAAGCCGCGTTACGGCGGGCACGCCTTGTCTGTGCGCCCTCGCGCCCCTTCTGTCAAGCCGGAAAACGTTGGGGGAGCGTTGCTTGAATCATGGGGAATAATCGTTTAGGCTGGCCGGGTATTTGTTGTGCCCCATCCGTCCTTTACGCAGGAGGAACTGCCATGCGCCCTGGTTTTAAAGCTCTGGCCACGCTTGCCGCCATCGCCCTCGCCACGTCGGCCGCCGTGCCCGCCGTCGCGGCGGAAGGCAAAAACATCAAAGCCGGCTTTGTCTACGTTTCCCCCGTGGGGGACGAAGGCTGGTCGTACGCGCACGATCAGGGCCGCAAAGCCATCGAGGCGCTGCCCTACGCGGAAACCACGCTCATGGAAAGCGTGCCCGAAGGCCCGGACGCCGAGCGCGCCTTCCTCAACCTCGCGCGCAAGGGCTACAACCTGATCGTGGGCACCAGCTTCGGCTACATGGACGCCATGGAAAAGGTGGCCAAAGAATTTCCCGACGTCACCTTCCTGCACTGCTCCGGCTACAAGACCGGCCCGAACATGACGGCCTACTTCGGCCGCATGTACCAGGCCCGCTATCTCACCGGCATGGTGGCCGGGGCCATGACCAAAAAAAATGACATCGGCTACGTGGCCGCCTTCCCCATCCCCGAAGTCATCCGCGGCATCAACGCCTTCACCCTGGGCGTGCGCGCCGTCAATCCCGCGGCCAAAGTCCGCGTGGTCTGGACGCGCACCTGGTACAGCCCGGACGACGAGAAAAAGGCGGCCGAAGGACTGCTGGACGTGGGCGTGGACGTGATTGCCCAGCACCAGGACTCCGCCGGCCCGCAGGAGGCCGCCGCCGCGCGCGGCGCGTATTCCGTGGGCTACAACACCGACATGTCCGCCAAGGCGCCCAAGGCCCATCTCACCTCCGCCGTGTGGGACTGGACGGGCTTTTACGTCAACGTGGCCAAGTCGCTGCACGAAGGCACCTGGAAAAACGGCAACTTCTGGCCCGGCCTGGAATCCGGCCTGGTCAACATCGCCCCTTACGGCCCCATGGTTCCGCAGGACGTGCGCGCCCGCGTGGACGCCGCCAGGGCGGACATCATCGCCGGCAAGCTGGTGGTCTTTTCCGGCCCGGTCAAGGATCAGCAGGGCAAGGAGCGCGTCGCCGCCGGCTCCGTGGCGCCGGACAAGGATCTGCTCAGCATGGACTGGTTTGTGGAAGGCGTGATCGGCACGACGGAATAAACGGATCGCGGCGGGGCCACAAACCCCGCCGCCTTTTTGGGGCAGTTTAGCGCGGCGGAACTTCGCTACGCTCGGTTCCGTGAGCATTTCAAGGTTGAAATGCTCTAACATCCAAGGAAAAGGCATGTTCGGACTGCGCGCGGTCAAACGCCAGGGGCCGCTGGGCTGGCGGGGACTCCTCATCCTGCCCTGCGCGCTGGCGCTGGCCTTTGCCGTGTGCTCCGGCCTGCTGCTCATCCAGGGCAAGCCGCCGCTCAAAACGCTCGGTTTTCTGCTGTCCGGGGGCTTTGGCGGGCGCTACCCGCTGGAAGATTCGCTGATCAAGGCCATCCCGCTCTTTTTGTGCTCGTTGGGCGTTTCCGTCGCCTTTCGCATGAAAATATGGAACATCGGGGCCGAGGGGCAGTTTGCGCTGGGCGGCGTGGGCGCCACCTGGGCGGTGCTGATGTTCCCCGGCGCGCCCATGCCGCTGATGCTGCCGCTGATGCTGGCCTGCGCCGCGCTGGCCGGGGGCCTCTGGGGCTTCATCCCCGGCGTGCTGCGCCTGCGTTTCGGCCTCAACGAGGTCATTTCCACGCTGATGCTCAACTACATCGGCATCGAATGCCTGCGCTACCTGGTGTACGGCCCGTGGAAGGGCGCTTCCACCATGGGCTTTCCCATGACAACGCCCTTTCCCGACGCCGCCATTTTTCCCCAGCTTGTGGGCCGCGTCCATGCGGGCGTTTTTGTGTGCGTGCTCGCGGCGGCCGCGCTGGCCGTTTTTTTGCAGCGCACCCGCCTGGGCTTTGAACTGCGCGTGGCCGGCGAGAACCCCCGCGCCGCCCGCTACGCCCATATGCCTTACGGCTTTCTGCTGGCGCTGGTTATGGCCCTGAGCGGCGCGCTGGCGGGCCTGGCCGGCTGCGTGGAGGTTTCCGCCACGTTCGGCCGCCTCCAGCCCAATTTCTGCACCGGCTACGGCTACACCGCCATTGTGGTGGCCTGGCTTTCGCGGCTGCGCATCTCGTCCATCGCGCTGTTCGCCTTTTTCCTCGCGGGCCTGCGCGTGGGCGCGGAAAACATCCAGCTTGAGCTTCAGGTGCCCGCCGCCTTTGGCGGCATTCTGGAAGGCCTGCTGCTGCTCTGCGTGCTGGCCGGGCAGTTCTTCTACTCCTACCGCCTGGAGCGCCGGAGCAACGGGACGCGCCCGGCCCCGGCGACGCCGGAAAACGCGGGAGGCGGGGCATGAGCTGGGATCTGGCCGTCGCCCTGCTGGCCGCCACCGTGCTGGCGGGCACGCCCCTGCTGTACGCCACGCTGGGCGAAATCCTCACCGAGCGTTCCGGCGTGCTCAACCTCGGCGTCGAGGGCCTGATGATCCTGGGCGCGTTTTTTGCCTTCATCGTGGAGCTGCGCACCGGCAACCCCTGGCTGGCCACGCTGGCCGGAGGCTGCGGGGCGGCGCTCGCCGGGCTTTTGCACGGCGTGGTCTGCCTTGTCTTCCAGGGCAACCAGACCGTTTCGGGCCTGGCGCTGACCATTTTTGGCGTGGGGCTTTCCGACTACCTGGGCACGCCCTTTGTGGGCACGTCCACCGTGGGCTTCGAGCCGTTCGCCCTGCCGATCCTGAGCCAGATTCCCCTGCTCGGGCCCGTCTTTTTCCAGCACAACGCCCTGGTCTATCTTTCCTACCTGCTGCCCCTGGCCTTGTGGTATTTTTTCCACCGCACGTCCTCGGGCCTGGCCCTGTGCGCCACGGGCGAATACCCGGCCGCCGTGGCCGCGGCGGGCGTCGATCCCGTTTTCATGCGCTGGTGCGGCATTGCGGGGGGCGCGTTTTTGATCGGCGTCGGCGGGGCCTACCTTTCGCTGGCGTCCAACCACATGTGGACGCACAACCTCACGGCGGGCAAGGGCTGGATTGCCGTGGCCCTGGTCATTTTCGCCTTCTGGCGGCCGGGCCGCGCCCTGCTCGGCGCGTATCTGTTCGGCGGCATCATGGCGCTCCAGCTCCGTTTGCAGGCGCTGGGGGCCAACATCCCCTCGTCGCTCATGATGATGCTGCCTTACGCCCTGACCATTTTCGCGCTGTTGTGGGCCTCGGCCAGGGGCAAGGGGCGCATGCCCCCCGCCGCCCTGGGCGTCAACATTGAGCCGAGGGACTGAGCCATGGACGCCAAACCGCTGATCCGCCTGGAAGGCATCTGCAAAAGCTTCGGCAAGGTGCGGGCCAACCACGACATCACGCTGGACATTTATGCGGGCCGCATCAAGGCCCTGCTGGGCGAAAACGGCGCGGGCAAGTCCACGCTGATGTCCATTTTGTCGGGCAAATCGCGCCAGGATGCCGGTTGCGTGCTGCTGGACGGCCTGCCCGCGAACTTCCGTTCCTCCCGGGATGCGCTCGCGGCGGGCATCGGCATGGTCTACCAGCACTTCATGCTGGTGGAAGCCATGACCGTGGCCGAAAACCTGCTGCTCGGCCAGACGTCGGGCCGCCTGAATCCCCGCGCCATGCAGGGCAAAGTGCGCGAGCTTTCGGCCCGCTACGGCCTTGACGTGAACCCGGACGCGCGCATAGCCGATCTTTCCATGGGCGAGCGGCAGCGCGTGGAAATTCTCAAGCTCCTGTACCGCGACTGCCGCGTGCTGATCCTCGACGAACCCTCCGCCGAGCTGACGCCTCCGCAAATCGAACTCCTCTTAGATGAGCAGCTCCGCATGGACTCCTAGGTCAAGGCCATGGTATTCTTCAGTCAAAATATGTCCTAAGTGATG